>JAGXSC010000044.1 GCA_018334075.1 Actinomycetota bacterium | reverse complement strand
TCGAGAGGCTTGCCGAGCCACTCGTTGGAGGTGTGCATGCTTCGGATCCTACTAGGATGTCTCTAGCAGCCACGTTTCCGCGCCTGCTAGAGATGGAACAGCGATACGGCAGCATGATAGGCGGCTTTCTTGAGGCTAGCCGGAAGGCGGCCGAGATGAGGAAGAAGTATCCTACTGCTCCGGGCGCCAAGCCCCGGACATTCTTTACCTCGTTTTCTGCTGGAATGCAGACACTGACCGATGCGATGGCAGTCGGTATCGGTACTGATCGAATTGTTTCGGGTCGACCGGTCACGAGCATTGCCAGATCCAGCTATGGCTGGAGTGTGAGTTTCGCTGATGGCTCATCGGAAGATGTAGATGCGATAGTCATAGCGACGGAGAGTTGGGCCGCCGAGCCTCTGGTGCGGCCGATCGACTCAGCTATCGCTGAAGCTCTGGCTGCAATTCCATCGAGCTCATCGGCGACAGTCTCACTGGGCTTTCGGGCAGATGAGATAGGAATCGACCTTAATGCTTTTGGTGTGCTATGCCCCAATGTGGAGGGCCGCTTACTGATGGCCGCCACCTATTCGTCGAGCAAATGGCCTGGAAGGGCCCCGGAAGGCAAGGCTTTGTTTCGGGGATTCGTGGGCGGGCCTCACAATCAGCATATTCTCCAAAAAAGCGATGCCGAGCTAATCGAAATCTTGATCTCGGAGATGAGGGATATATTGGGAGTGAAGGGAGCGCCGCTGTTCAGCAAGGTGTACAGGTGGAAGAAGGGGATGCCGCAGTATACACTCGGGCACTTGCAGAGGGTCGAATCGATCGAGCAACGCTTAGCCGAGATCCCCGGACTGGCTATTGCCGGGGGCTCCTACCGTGGCGTTGGGTTGCCGAACTGCATCGAAAGCGGGGAGAGGGCTGCGGCCAAGTTATTGGCTGAGTGGGGCATCAGTCTTGCCGAGGACGCAACGGAAGAGAAGCGGCACTACTGAAGCCCTCGTAGCTTTTCACACAGCCTTGTCGGTAATAAGCTGCATTTCCTCCTGAATATCGGCAAGCTGTACTGTGTTGTCCGTCAGTAGCATCTTGTCTTCGACCGGCAGCTCTTCACGCGCTTTGTCTCGAGCATCGTTACTTTTCGCCAGCGTTTCACGCATCATGACCATTAGAAGATAGCGGCCCTTTTCTGTAAGCGTGATCTCTGTTTCTGTGTCTGTCTTTATTCCGCCAGCCGCGCGCATGAAGGCGATTTCTGCCATGAGCCCTGTTTCGACAGGAACTCCGAAATCGCGCTTGAAGCGGGTTTTGTCGAGGCGCAATCCAAAGAGGTCGGTCACAAACCGATATCGCATCATTGCAGTCCGGGAGTATTTTTTGCCCCGTTTGGCTACAGCCATCCGTCCTGAAGAGATAGCGTCGGCGTACTCTGACAGGGAATAGGTGTTGCTGTAGATTCGGCCGTCATGAAATGAAAGCGATCCTGAGCCGATTCCAATGTACTGCTCAAAATCCACGATATACTCGTCGATCATGGTGTTCTTGTTACGCGAATAAGTCCAGGCTGACGTCGGAACAAACTGATCGCTCAGTTGCTCCGAGATGATCTTATAGTATTTGACCTCCCGGGGATAGTCGATTTTGCCGACCGCTCGGGCAAGCTCGCGACGGTTAAGAGGAGAAGCCATCAAAGGGTAGAATGTCGTCTGGTTTGCCCCGGTTGCCTTTAGCATTTCAATATCCCTAATCAGTATTTCCTCGGTTTGACTCGGGAAGTTGAACATCATGTCCACGTTGAGTGAGTGGAATTTATCCGCCACACCGGACACCTTTTCCAGAAGCGTCTTTCCGTTTCCGTATTTATCGAAACGGTCCATCTGCTTGAGAAGTTTCTCATCGAAACTTTGTACACCCACCGATAGCCTGTCAACACGTCCCGACAGGCAATCTACCAGCTCAGAGCCCAGGTGATTCGGGCTGGTCTCACAAGATACTTCTTTTATCGAAAAGAGCGATCTGGCTAAATCAATGGTTTCTGCAAGCTCATCTAGCAGAACAGTTGGTGTTCCTCCGCCGATATAGAGAGAAGGGAAGTCATACCCAAGATCAGAGATCATTCGCATTTCGGTGCGAAGATGCTGGAAGTACTCCTTTGCCCTGCTTTCCTCGAAGATAAAGCGGTTAAATGAGCAGTAAAGGCAAAGTCGCTCACAGAAAGGAACGTGAGCGTAGAGCACATAGCCTGTATCTTTCTGCGGGCTCGGCAACGACGGCAAGTCGGTCGGCTCCAGAGCAAGATAACTGCGGTTCAGTATGCGAAGCGCGACGGTGATCAGGCGTTCAGAAAGCATAGCAGCTCCAGGTCTGTCCAAGTCGAGATGATTCCTGCCCCACAGTGAGCAGGGTCCCTAAGACGCCGGGACCCTGCAGTTTTACTTCGGCAAAGAGACAACGTGGTTTAGTGGCTTCCACCTATGACTTTACCGGTCTTGGGATCGCAGTGTAACCCTTCCTGTTCCTTCCAGGCAAAAATCAGCTTCGAAGGCTCAAATCCGGCTACATTGGCGAGGTAGATATGGATGGCAGTGAAGATGATGAACACCCACATCATGAAGTAGTGGATCACCCTCATGTTCATCGCGCCATTGACCAAGTCTAGCCCAGCCTGAAATATTGCCCAGTCCATCACAGGAGCATAGATGGCGAAACCGGTGTACGCCATCAGGTATGTGAGTGGAATTGTGACAAGGTATGCGATCTTTTGAAGCACTCCGTACTTCGCGCCGATCGGCTTTTCCTTCTTCAGGAACAAGTAGTACTTCAGCCAAGGAATAAGCTGATGCCTGTTGGCTGCTTGCGGCAGCCAGTTCTTGATATCCACGTCTTGCTCGCGTGTACCCAATGCGGGCGCGCTCTTGACGAAGAAGGCTGCAATGATCCTGAACGTCAAGTTGAAGATCAGTACGTACATGAAGAAGAAGTGGACTCCCCGGGCAAGCCCCATCAAACCTGGCAGCGCGAACAGGGGATAGTGGATATAGAAACCCGATAGCGCCAGAAATATTATGGCAACGGCGTTGATCCAATGGGTAATCACGAACACCATTGGATGGGCTTCACGATAGTGCGCCATATGTGCCATTCTAGCTCACCCCCATCGGCTTGGTGTGAACAAGGGCCTTCTTGCCAGTTTTCGGTTCAATCACGTGAACCGCACAGCCCACTCAAGGATCGAAGCTTCTGGCAACTCGAACGACATTCAGTGGCCGCTCGACATCGGCTACAGGAGTGCCGATCAACGCCTCTTCCATCGGCCCGCGTACGCCTGCTGCGTCGCGAGGGGCCATGTACCAAGTTGAAGGTGTCACCACATTGTAGCGATCGATCATGCCGTTTTTGACTGTCATGTAGTGCGTGAGCGACCCACGAGGAGCTTCCCATGCGCCTACACCTTCGCCGTCAACAATGTCGTGTGGCGTAAACAAGTCAACGTTGCCACCTTTTATTGCGGCTATGAGCTCGTTTACAAAACCCTCAGTGAGATCAGCGGTGTGTGCCGTCTCGAGGTTCCGCGCTGCCACTCTTCCGAGAAGGGAGAGCAACACTTCGGGCTTACCGGGCGCACCAAGCTTCTCAAGCGTGCTGTCGATCAAGCTTTTGACCGACTCATTGCCGCTCAGGTAGGCGACTACCATACGGGCGAGAGGGCCGACCTCGGCAGAGAGGTCGTTGTAGCGGACAGCCTTGCCCCAGGAATACCTGTTCTCGGTGTCGTACTCGGTAAATTCAGGCTCGGTCTCTCCAACACTTGGATGCAGCCCCGATGGTGACTTGTACCAGGAGCGCTCCGTATACTCCTTCACCGCGTCAAGGTTGGCATCTTCCAACCTGAACGTTGCACCTTCGGAGAATCCGGCTGGAAGGTATCGATTGTTCATCTCGAAGCTTGGATCATCGAAAACGCCCCACGACAGGAAGTTGCCTGCGCCACCACCGAACTTCAGGGCATCGATGTAAAACGGCGCAATCGCAAGGGTATCGGGGATCATGGCCTCGCGCACGAATGCATTGACCTTGAGTAGCCGGAAAAGAACGTCATCCAACTTCTCTTCGGTTGGCACAAAAGCGGTGCCACCGTTGACCGAGGTCATGAAGTGGGGGAACTTCCCGCCCATTACCGCGATAATAGCGGCGGCTTCGGCCTGCATTTCAAGTGCTTCAAGATAGTGCGCAACTCCGATAAGGTGCAGCTCAGGCGGCATGTCAGCGGCGTATTCCGGATGACCGAACCATCCTTTTGCAAAGATAGAGAGCTGTCCCCGCTCAACAAACGCTGCTAGTCGCTTAGCTATACCACCGAAGTCAGCAGTGCGCGTGCCAGCCTGCTGGGCAAGTGCGTAGGTATCGGCGATATTGGCCTGAAGAGCTTTTACCGGGTCAACATAGTCGAGTGCCGCGAGTGTGTAGAACCACAGGATGTGGCTGTGTAGGTACTGCGCGCCCTCTATGATGTTTCGGACGATCCGGGCACCTTCGGGAATCTGTACTCCCATCGCTGCCTCGGCGGACTTCGTCGAGGCATGTCCGTGAGAGATCGGACAAACTCCACAGATGCGCTGTGAGATATAGAAGGCATCTTGAGGAGCACGGCCTTTCAGGATAGCTTCCATTCCGCGGAAGAGGGATCCTGATACCCAGGCGTCTTTAACAACGCCTCCTTCAACTTCAACTTCGACTCGCATATGACCTTCAATTCGAGTCACTGGGTCGATAACCGCTCGTGCCACTATTTACCGCCTCCCTTCTTGCGCTCACATTCCTTCATTTCCTCGTAGGGGGCGCCTTCACCATCCATGCGTCCGGCAGCTTTCATGCCGATGCCATGAGCTACAAGTGCAGCTGCGGCTGCGGCTCCAACAACTACCGCTGCGGTAGATGGCTGGAAGGACATGTCGCCTATGCGCAGGTCCCTGTGTCGCTTCAGGAATGGGGCGTTCACGTCAACCCAGTTGCCGCCAGGAGTCGGACTGGTAACTCCGCACCCGATACAAGGTGAACCTGATTCCACACACCAGGATGCGCGCCGGTTCCATCTGACAATAGGACAGTTGGTGAACGTCTGAGGGCCTTTGCAGCCTACGGGATAAAGACAGTATCCCATCTCTTCTTCCTTGCTACCGAACTCGTACACGAAAGCACTGTTTTCGAAGTGTCCGCGCCGAGGACAAAGATCGTGGATTGGGTGACCAAATATCAACTTAGGCCTGTTGAATGAATCCATCTCGGGGAGACGGCCAAGCATCAAGACGTTGATAACGGTCGCGACTACCCACTCAGGGTTCACGGGACACGTCGGTAGGTTGATAACGGGTGTATCTATACCCGCGTCCTTCAGGAACTGAACCATGCCCGTGGCGTCCGCTGGGTTCGGCTTGGCGGCGACAAATCCACCATCAACAGCGCATGAACCGACAGCAACGATTGCCTCAGCGGCCTGCGCCTTCTTCTTGAGGCGGTCGATCTGAGGCTCCCCGAACTCCCTGAGGGTGTTCCCGTTTGCCCCTCGCATGATGGAACCCTCGTAAATGAGGATGAATCCTTTGTTCTCGGGATCTCTTTCAGCGTCTGCCATGGTCTCATCGACGATTTTCTTGATGTCATCGCCTTGCGCCATGGCGATTGTCATATTCTTTAGCGAAAGAATATCAAGAACAATTGTGGCAACGTCTGGAGTGTCTACCTGCGCGATCGATTCTGTACAGCCTGTGCAGCTACCGCCATGGATCCATAACGCGGGCTTTAGCCTTGCACCTTTTTCAACTGCTGCTGCGATCTGGGGAACCATCGATTCAGAAAGGCCCAGAATGGCGGCAACCGAACCGCAGAACTTGAGGAAATCGCGACGCGTTACTCCGTGAAAGTCCAGATGGGACTGAAGTACGTCGTGGTCCTCATGCGTCATGTCATACACCTCCTTGCTAGATCGTATAGCCATTGCATAACGAACTCTTTGGGCTTGCCGGAGCACCGGGAAATCCTGGCATCCGCTAGCCGCAACACGAGGCTCTGTGCTTGATGCCCTCCCTTCATTGAGATTCGATAACATGTCGCCAAGGCGGCTCTGCCGAGGAGGCTCTAACTGGACTCCCCTCAACAGCTATGGATGTTGGCACATAGATCACTGCCACCCAACCACACCCTCGTTTGTAAACTGCCTTGTGAAACTATTCTATAGCACCATAATGAATCCTGCCACAATACGATTAGGGTCGATGCCTTCAAGGAGTTACACTAAATATCAAGGAAAACTCACCGCAAGCGAGAACACCTAGATATGCGCAACTCCAAACTCGGACTTATTGGGGAGTCGTAAGTAGATGAGTGTAAGCGGAAATTCTTTTAGCGGACTAGTTGTAGATGTTCGTGGATTTAGCCCAGGACTCAGGCGTCCTTTGGTCTTTTCCATCATCGACAAGATGGTCGAGCTGGAATCTGAAGAAAGTCTCGTTGTTATTTGCGATCATGAGCCAGCCGGGCTCGGGTATCAACTTGATCTTCGCAAAGAAACCAAAGGCATGTTCGAGTACTACTACGATCAGAGACTTGATGGCGCATGGGTGGCGCTGATTCGAAAACGTCGAGTCTGAACAGCTTTACGCGCACACCTGACGTATGAGCTGGGCAAGATCGGCGAGTGTGCCTCGATAGTCGGCAACGGCCCCGGTACTATTTCCAACAAAAAATGTACTCATTCCGACATCGGCTGCTGCGAGATCGAGCACAGGATCATCGCCGACCATTAGGCAGTCAGTCGGCCGTACATCAAGCATCTGTGCGGTCTGCAAGAAGTATTCAGGATAGGGCTTGCAAGCGTACATGTTCTCGTAACTGGTTATGACATGCGCCGCATCAGGCGAAATCCCAGCCCATCGCATACGCTCAATCACAGCGGCTAGCGGGAAGACAGGATTTGTCGCCACGGCGATCCTGAGTCCATGCTTTGATGCTTCGGCCATTGCCTCATGTGCGCCGATAGACGGACCGCTTCCATCGGCAAGGGACGGGAATATTTCCAGATAGAAGCGCTCGAAGATCGGCAGAAGCTCTTCTATCTCTACACCGGCTTCTCGGTTGAATATATCTTCAAAGATTTCTCGGTTTGTTGTGCCAGGGTGTGGGCGCATCATTGCGGCGGTAGCCGCATGAAAGGCTCCGGCGATCTTGTCGTGGTCATCGCTGCTGCCGGCGACATCGGTAATTACATCGGACAGCTTGTTAAAATAGTGGTGGATGAATCTATTGATATCGATGTCGAGCAGTGTTCCATCAAGGTCAAAAAGAATGGCTTTCATATGAGCAGTCTCCAATTACAGTCGCGTAGACCGTCGGTTGATTATGCGCTAATTGTGCCTCAAGTCACAAACAAAGTCTGCCGATAGCGAGTGCATGGAAAAATCTTTTGCATTAGAAGATCAGGCGCTCGTTAAGTTTCGCGCGATCCCGGAAATGGCGGAGCTCTCAGACGAAGACTTGCGGGCTTTTATGAGGTTGGGCCGATTTGAGCGGCATCTCAAAGGCGCGCAAATTTTGTCTCAAAATCACCCCGATTCAGCGATGCATATTTTGCTGTCAGGCAGGGTGAAGATGTACCTTTCAGCTCCTGATGGCAAGGAGCTTGTCCTGAGCTACCTAAGCGCCCCAACTCACTTTGGCGAACTGAGCCCGATAGACTCCGGCGCTCACTCAGTAAATGTTGTTGCAGTGGATGACGCGGAGCTGTTCTCCGTTGAAAGTGGGAATCTAGCGGAAGCTATTCAGATCAATCCCACCCTTGCGCTGGCACTTGTTGCTTCTTTGTCTCGGAGTCTCCGAGAAGCTATCACACTACTTGAAGATATGGCATTTCGGGATGCCACTCACAGGGTGATGCGCGTGATCTTGAATATAGCCACTGCCTGCTGCGAAGCCAAAGGTTTTCCAGCGGTCGAGGGTTTCACTCACCACGAAATATCCCTTTTGGCCGGGACTTCGCGTGAAACCGCAAGTAGGGTGATATCTTCGCTGGCCAAGGATGAGGTTGTTGCCACCAAAGGTAGGAAGATCGTTGTGGATATCGTAAAACTGCGCGAGCGTCTTGAGCGAGGCTAACGCAAGCTAGATAATTTGACTTGCGGACCTGCTTGCCGACAAGCGGTAAACGGGAACAATATTACGTGTGCTCAACCGATGGTTACAATTCCGAATGGAGGGCGGCATGCAGATCTTTACAGTAGAGGAGTTGGCGCAATACGACGGGAAGGATGGCCGAAAGGCTTACGTGGCGTTTGAGGGACTCGTTTACGACGTGTCTGAAAGCGCGATGTGGCTTGATGGCGAGCACGTGGCGATGCATGACGCCGGTGTGGATTTGACTGCCGAGCAAGGCGATGCACCTCACGATGCTTATATCACAGACTTTCCTTTGGTTGGGAGCCTGAAGTAGGCGTTCGAGCTAACTGGCCAGTTTCACATTCGCTGGAATAGCGCCAGAACTTCGAGGTTTGATGTGTGAGGAGATACGTCGAAGGGCATCACCTTTTCGAGGATGTATCCGGAGCGGGTGATAAGCCCGATATCCTTGCTCAAAAATGATAGCTGGTTTGTGCGATACAGCAGTAACCTGGGGCGTGTTCCCATGATGCGCGCCCACGCCTGAGGGCTTAGTGCCCTATCCCTATCTGGGAGGTGAGCGATCACCACATCGAAATCACCAGCAGGCTCAAGACTGTGCTCAATGTCCCCGGGCACTATCTCTAAAGGAGCGCCCGCTGCCTCGGCACTTCTTGCGATATCCGTCAGGGCAAAACGACGAGATTCGACGACAATCGATTCTCCCGCGGAAAATGACATTGGGATCGAAAATGCTATCGCGCCGGGATTCAATTCAAGAAGACGATCATTTCGAGAGATATTCGTGATTTCTTTTGCCTTCTCAAGCATTATCTCCGCCACCGCAGTGTTGTGGGGGAAGGGCGAGACCGATGTCACAAAAAAGGAGACCCCACCAATTCTTTCCACCCAGGAATTTTGACCGGCAAGGTGCTCTACGCCCGCAACCTTTTGAGCTGATGAGGACTCGCTGAAGATAACGCGAGTGATGGAGCTCGCTTTGGTCGCCGAGGCGAGAGTCTTTGCCACCATATGCCGAGGAAAAGCCATTGGTCCGGTCCAAAGTGATATATCCAGATTGCTGCGATGCTTCGACACTCGAATCCGCACCCTGTCTACTGGCAAATCCCGATTGGCTCCGAATAGATACCCAAGAGCTCCCCCGATGGATTTTGGCAGTCCGGCAACACGGACCGGGAGCAGAGCGCAGGCTTCGACAGGCAAGATATCGGCGTAGTGAGCGTGTGCGCTATGGATCCCCACCCGGACTTTGCCGTTGTCATCTTGTGTTATAGCAAGGTCAAGGCAGTTTCTATAGCCGTACTCATTTGGAGAGGGAAGGCAATCGGTGACAAGCCCGTGTTTTGCCACTCCGCTATCTGCCATGACGCCGACAACGGCGTCTGTTTTTGCCTTGAGTTGGGTTCCGTAGTCGATATCTTGCGATTGGCAACCAAGGCAGACGCCGAAATACTGGCATTTGGGTATAGTGGGAGATGAAGGTTTTATCTCAGTAAACCTCTCGTTTTTGGTAAGTGACATCATAATGCAACATCAGCGGGCTTGAGGTAACTTTGTCTGAAACTGTTACAGTAAAAAGAGATGCTAGCCGATAGAAATGGAATCCCGCCACCTGCGGTTCTAAACTGTAATCTCACATGTAGAGGAGTAGGCGAAATTGGCTAACAGGATTCTAGTGGTTCATGAGGACGTCAAGCTTACTGAGGGGATCAGAGAAGGGCTACGTGCTGCTGGCTCCGATATTGAGGTCTCCAGTGTTTTGTCGGGTCCCCGAGCGCTCGGGCTGATCGAGTCGCATCGCCCATCGATCATCTTGGTCGACGCAGATCTCGAGGGGATGGATGGCTATTCGCTAACCAAACAAATCAAGTCAGGCCCACACTCTAACTCGCAAGTGATCATAGTATCGAGGCAGCCAGGTGAAGCTTCAGCGCTTATGGCCAGACAGGCAGGAGCGGTTGCGCACCTGCACTCCGAAGGTTCGCTTGACGCGATTGTCTCAAAGGTTCTAGCGCTAGCCGGTGCCGCAGCTCCTGTCTCACATGCCAGCACCGGAGTCGCTGAACCCGCGAGCGTGGTGACCCCGGCTTCCTCGCATCATGCACCGCAAGCAGCTTCGGTTGGGTCACCACCGCCAGCTCAGTTTGGCTCCGGGATGCCTCAACCCGTGGTTTCCGCTCCTGCGCAGAGTGCCCCTCAGCCCGCGGTGTCACAACCCGCTTCGCCTCCTGCTGCAAGCGTCAGTGAGTTTCACGTCGATGACCTCTTGCGTTTGATGCTTGAACGTGGAGGTTCGGACTTGCACATCACGGTGGGTAGTCCACCGGGAATTCGCATGCGTGGAGAGCTGGTCCCTGTGGAAAACTCTCGCCCGCTCACCCCTCGCGATGCTCAAGCCATGATTATGGGATTGCTCTCTGAGGAGCAACGCAGGCGTTTCGAGACTGAGCTTGAACTGGATTTCGCTTACAGCATTCCCGGGGTCTCACGCTTTAGAGCCAACGTTTTTCAGCAGCGCAATTCGATCGGTGCTGTATTTCGAGTCATTCCGCTTTTGATTCCGACCATCGATGAACTCGCTTTGCCAAAGGTCGCGAGATTCCTTGCCGAGAGACCACGAGGCTTAGTTCTGGTTACAGGCCCTACGGGCTCTGGAAAATCTACAACTCTTGCGGCTGTAATTGATCACATAAATGCAAGTCGCCCGCTACACATCATTACTCTGGAAGATCCAATAGAATTCATGCATAGGAACAAAAAAGCGTACGTCAACCAGCGCGAGATCGGCGAGGATACGCACTCTTTTGCCGCAGCTCTCAAGCGGGTTTTGCGTCAAGATCCGGATGTTATCCTGGTAGGAGAGATGCGAGACCTGGAAACCATCTCAGCCGCGATTACCGCTGCAGAGACCGGACATCTGGTTTTGGCCACCCTGCATACTACGGGAGGGCCTGAGACCATCGATAGAATTATCGATGTGTTCCCTCCTCACCAGCAACAACAGGTCCGAATGCAGCTGTCTAACACGCTCGAAGGTGTTCTCTCACAAGTCCTTCTCAGGCACACCGACGGGCGAAGCAGGGTCATGGCGATGGAGATCATGTTGGGTATCCCCGCCATACGCAATCTCATTAGGGAGGGCAAGACCCACCAAATGGCTACCATCATCCAAGGTGGAGGCTCCCTCGGGATGCAGACCCTGGACCAGCATCTAAAAACTCTGCTCCAATCCGGAAAAATCACCTTCGAAGAGGCGATAAGCAAGGCGCAGAATCCGCGGGAACTCGCAGGAATGGTTGGGCGTAAACTGTAAAGCGCATCGGTTATGCTCGCTATAGTGTTGTGCCGTATGAGCAATCTAACCTCGTGGAGGTCTAATGGATCAGATTCAAGTTAGATGGAGCGCAAATCGACAGTTTGTAGCCTGGGACGAGGCGGGCCATACCGTGGTAATGGATGCCATGCCCGAATTCAAGGGCGAAAGCGCCGGAATGAGGCCACTGCAGGTGTTTCTCTCCGCTCTTGCAGGGTGCAGCGCGATGGACATCGTCTCCATTCTCGAAAAGAAGCGACAGGACGTAAGGGATATTGAGGTAAGGGTTGAGGGGGAGCAGCGGGCCGAGGAGTTCCCGAGAATCTATACACACATTAACGTTGACTATACTGTGACTGGCTATCAGGTCTCACCAGATGCAGTGGCGAGAGCTATCGAGCTTTCTATTGAAAAATACTGCTCGGTGGCTGGCATGCTCTCCTCCGACGTGAAGCTTACAACATCCTTTTCGGTTCGCGAGGCGCCAGCGCCGCGGCACTCGGCTGATAGCTAGAAAGCACGGGTCTTTGCACTATGAGTCGTGCGATATTGCTGCCTGTTTACAACGAAGCCTCGACCCTCGGCTTCGTCCTGGACTCTGTCCGCCGGCAGTTCTCTGGCGAGATTCTGGTCGTCGATGACGGCTCCACCGATGACACGGGTGAGGTGTTGGCTGCTCGGGCCGATGTTACGGTGATCTCAAATTCAGTCAACGCCGGCTACGGCGCCGCGTTATCAGTCGGGTTCACCTTTGCCTCTCGCCGAGGAGTTTCCGAGTTGATCACCATGGATTGCGACGGCCAGCATGAACCGGCGCACATACCCGATTTCTTTTCTCTTCTCTCACAAGGGGCGGATATCATCTCTGGTAGCAGGTATCTGCCAGAGAGCAGGGAGATAGGAAGGGCTCCTGCCTCAAGAAGTGAAATCAACGTAAGAGTCACACGCGAAGTCAATCGGGTAACGGGCTGGTCACTTACGGATTCGTTTTGCGGATTCAAGGCTTATCGGTTGGCCGCTATCAGCGGATTTGTCTGGAAAGAAACAGGATATGGCTTTCCCTTGGAAGTTTGGGCAAAAGCTTACAATCGAGGCCTGATTGTGGTCGAATCACCGGTTGAGCGGATATATCATGACTACAACAGAAGCTTCGGGCCAGCGCTGGACGATCCTGAGGTACGCTTCGAGTACTACATGCGCGTCTGGAGAAGTGCGCTTGCCGAGGGAGGTGGAGTATGAGTGACATCGTATGCATAGGCGCGCACCCCGATGACGTTGAGATTGGCATGGGTGCCACCATTGCGAAGCTTGTCGCCCAAGGTTTGAGTGTGACTATCGTTGATCTTACCGACGGGGAGCCTACGCCTTTCGGGACTCGTGAATTGCGCCTGGTGGAATCTCTTCAGGCCGCCGCTGTTCTCGGCGCGGCCAGAATCACCATGGATCTTCCAAACCGTGAGCTTTTCGATACGGTAGAAGCTCGATATCAGCTGGCGGAGATTCTTCGGGAGTTAAGGCCACAGCGCATCTTTGTTCCTTACCCGGAGGACGCTCATCCGGATCACGTTGCGGCTTCCGATATTTGTCTGGCGGCCCGTTTCTGGGCGAAGTTCACCAAAACTACTATGCGCGGAGAGCCGTTCTATCCGCCGAGCGTATATCGCTACAGGGCAGTGCACCTAAAACTGATCGAGCAACCATCTTTCATCCATGACGTAACGGGGTTCCTTGCCGTCAAAATGGAAGCGCTTGCCTCATATAAGTCACAGTTTGAATCCAATCCATTGAGCAGGTCTCTACTCGCGCAGATGGAAAGTGGTGCAAGAATGTGGGGAAGCCTTATCGGAGTTGAGGCCGGAGAGCCGTTTTATGCGATTGAGAGCGTGGGTTTGCGTGACATTGCTTCCGTAATTTGAGGGGCGGGCTGAGGTGCGAAAGGCTGATAAACAATCCGCGCTTCTTCCGAAAGCTGTTATCCAGCCAGCTTTTGATAGCTGGATCCTCCTCGCCGAGAAAAACATGCGCCTTGCTCAAAGGTGGCAGACTCGCATCGCCGATGTCCCAATCGGCGAAATCCGAAAACTGGTACGCGAAGAGAGCGTAGTGCTGGCCTATGAGTTTTCTCGCCGAATGGGTGTTCCTCTTGTTGATCCTGGGGACAAGGCGACAAATGAGCTGGTAATAATGTGTGGAGCAGCCCCGGAGCTCTATCATCCGGGGATATGGTCCAAGGTTTTCATGATCCAGGCATTCGCGACGCGCTACAGTGCGCTCGCCATCGATATAGTCGTCGATACCGACAGATTTTCCGGAGTCTCGGTGCAAGTCCCAAAAGTGATTGACGGTCAAGCGGTCGGTCTCGATGTCCTGAGATTGGAAAGCCGCCCTTCCGCCGAATATTTCGCGGCATCTTTGGTACCCGAGCCAGGTGTGCTGGAGAGCTACTGTGTCGATATTGATGAGGCGCTTTCGATCTTGCCCGATCTTGCCTGGAGAGAGAGTTTCCGAGCTTTCAGGCGTGCGTTGCTTGACTCGGCGGGGCTGGCCAACAACCTTGCCGAGCTTATGACCTTCGCTCGACGCCGATACGAGATCGCTTCGGGCAACAACTATCTCGAATTGCCGGTTACCATGTGGACGGAGACGAGCTCTTTTCGGGTATATGCCGCTGACATAATCGCCTCAGCCGATCGATATCTGACTGCATATAACGCCGAGCTTGCGGCGTATCGGGCATCGCACGGTCTGCGCTCGGCCGCACAGCCTTTGCCTGATTTGAAAAGGGCCGGCGATTTATATGAACTACCTTTCTGGATCCTCAAAGACGGAAAACGTCTTCCAGTTTTCTCCAGAAAAGCCGACAGCCGCGTGCACCTTTTCGCCGGAGACGAACTCATCGCAAGCGAGTCATCTGATGTTGGAGAGATATCCAGGCTGCTGCTTTCGATACCCCTGGCGCCTAAGGCCCTTGCCCTGACGATTTTTGCTCGGATGTTCCTTGCCGATCTTTTTGTTCATGGTACTGGCGGAGATCGCTATGACCAGATTGCCGATAGACTGATGATTCGGTATTACGGGATAGAGCCTCCGGAGTTCGTGGTGGTTTCTGTCGATGCGAATGTGACCCTTGTTGATGACTTTCAGGCAGTCACAGAGCAGCTTGCCCAGGCAAAGACTGCGCTGAAGCGTTTCCGCCATCACCCTGAAAGCGGTATTGAGGTTGACTATGGTTTGAGCGCGAGCGATTCTCATGACCTTCGCGCGCTCGTGCAGAAAAAAATGGATATGGTTGATGCTATTCAGGAAGCTGGAGCAAATAAAGCGATGTACGGCAGGGCTCTCAAAGAACTGAACAGTGAGATAGCCGCAAGACTACAGCCGGTTGAGGCTTTGCTCGCCCGAAGGGTGGCCGAGCTTGAGTCGCGTTTGCAGCACATGAAGGTGCTAGGCGACAGGAACTATCCCTACTGCTTTTTCGATCCTCGGCTTTTCAGAGACATGCTCTAGTGAGTCATGGTATTATGCTCTGACTTTTTCACTACAGTTACCAAGCGAAAGGGGAAGCTCAAAATGGCAATTCCGGTTGTGGACTCAGCTCTTTGCACCGCATGTGGGATTTGTGTCGATGAGTGCCCGATGGGATGTTACGACATGGCCGCAGTTGCTGTTCTGGCTCGCGAGGAAGACTGTACCGAGTGCGAGATTTGTGTTGACGCGTGCCCGAGCGCCGCGATCACAATGTAATCCGCACACTAACCTTACCGCTAACCTCTGGGCCCCATCGAGTCGTTGACATATAACTTCGGCTCGCCACCTTTGAGTAACCCCATGAACCGCCTATGGTGGGCGATGTACACGACTGCCCCTACAAAGAGCGCAAATGGCCAGTCGGGTGAGTGAAGCAGTAAAGCGGTTGCGGGAACTGTTATAGCCGCTGCAACTTGGCCTGCCATCATGTACCTGGTTATCGCGATCATAGCTAAGCCGATAATGAGCGCTGCTGCGAAATAGCGCCAATCATAAGCGAGCAACGCGCCACCCCCCGTAGCCAGGCCCTTGCCGGTGCGCGCAAAGCGCCGCCTCATCACGGCCATCCAGAAGGAGTAGTTGTGGCCTAAAACTGAAGAGGCGACGGCGAGCATGGGAATAAGAAACGCTAATAGGGGAATTGGAGCTTGAAGGCTTGCGAAATCGGCGGTGATCACATCGAACTGTGCGCTCCAGGGCCCAAAGAACGAACTCCTGCTGGGTGCGAGGACTAATACTGCGAACTTTGCAAAGACCACGGGTACGAAACCTTTTAGCGCATCCGAGACCATCGCAACCGTAAACCAGCTCCAGGATCCGGTGGAGCGACGGACGTTCATGGCGCCAACGTTTCCGCTCCCGTGATCGGAGATGTCCGTCCCGGTCACTCTTCGGACAATAAGATATGCAAAAGGAATACTTCCGATCAGATACGCCAGTACCGGCGTTACTAATACCAGGGTCACAAGTTGCGTATCTGGGGTCATTTGCTTTCCTTGGGAACCATGCACTCTATGGCGGCCGGCAGAATACGTATCTCGTAGCGATCTTCGAGAAAGACTTCGCCATCGATTTGAGCGGGTAGCGGCGTCTCACTTTCGATTAGCACGGAGGTATGTCGACTCATCTTTACTGGTTTCATGTTGACATGTTTGCCGAAGATCACGAAGGGCAGGCGCATGAGCGTTTGGGAGAGAGAGAGGGGGTCGATTGTGCATACATCGAAAACGCCATCAAAGGGGGAGGCGTCAGGTGTTATGCGAAAGCCGCCTCCATAAGTTGGCCCGTTGGTTACTGCAATGATTAGTTTTTCGGTTTCGACGGGGGCTTGTTCGTCGAAGGTTATACGCATCTTGAAGCTTTGCAGATCTCGGAAGACCGTGTTTAGAAGTGCGGTAAGATACAGAGAGATTCCGGATAGCTGTGTGGTGGTTTTGAGTTCTACAGCTTTCGCGGTTACTTTGGCGTCAAAGCCTGCCGCGAAACTGTTGTTGAAGTGGACGCCATTGCACACCCCTATGTCAAAGCGCCTGGTTCGCCCCGTGGCCAATACCATTATGGCTTCGGAAAGGTCGAATGGAACACCAAGCGTTCGGCATGTGTCGTTGCCGGATCCGGTAGGAAGCACTCCAAGTACTGGACGCTCTTCTTCCGGTATCGACATGAGTCCATTGAGAACCTCGTGGACCGTTCCGTCTCCGCCTGCCGCGACCACCAGATCATACTTCGAAGATTGGCTGGCGATTTCGAAAGCGTGACCCATTTGGTTAGTGAGCACAATTTCGTGTGGCTGGTGATGCAGGAGCCTCCGGATTACTGGAAGCATTTGGCCAGATTTGCCATGCCGAGCCACGGGATTGACGATTAGTAGCATCCGGTTTACTTGCAAGTAGCACTCCTTGTGATCAAGCACCAGCCAGACGAGAACTCAAGTGGGCGTCCCTGCAGTCAAGGGTGGAACGCCACAGACGTGTATGATACTCTGCGTGAGCATTTCGCGCATCACGCCCTCTTAGCTCAGCGGATAGAGCGTCTGCCTCCGGAGCAGAAGGCCGCAGGTTCGAGTCCTGCAGAGGGCGCCACAAGCTAATGTCCTTCGGCTCGTTCTTTCTCGTATTTTTCGATGATCTTCGCCGCAATTTCATGCGGCACCTGCTCGTAGGAGTCGATCGTTACCGAGTATTCTCCTGTGCCGCTAGTGATCGACCGAAGCTGCTGAGAGTAGTGCGCCACTTCGGCGAACGGTGCCTGTGCCTTGATCGACTGATATCCGGTGCGAGGGGAGTCCATGCCCAAAATGCGCCCTCTCATCGATGATATGTCGCCCATAACTGCGCCAGAATAATCGTCAGGGACGATGATTTCGAGGGTGGCGATAGGCTCGAGAAGCACCATGTCAGCTTTTGCGGCCGCAGCCCTGAATCCGATTCGACCTGCTGTGCGAAACGCCATCTCGTTTGAGTCGACACTGTGGTAGCTGCCATCGTAGACAGCGACCTTTACATCTACAACGGGATAGCCCGCGATGATACCTTCTGCCATCGCGGCTTGAACTCCTTTATCTACCGCCGGAATAAACTGCCTAGGTATGCGTCCGCCGACAATCTCGTCGACGAACTCATAGCCTCCGCCTGGATTGGGGTCCAGCCTGAGCCAGCAATCGCCGAACTGACCCGATCCGCCCGTCTGTTTCTTGTGACGCCCTTGAGCTTGTGAGCTTTTGCGGATCGTTTCGCGATATGGGATCCGAAGCTCGTTCAACTCCGCTTCCGTATGGTAGCGATCGCGAAGACGGTGCAGCAAGATGTCGACCGCTGTCGCTCCGAAGGCGTAGATGAGGGTCTGTCGTGTTTCCTCGTTTCTGACAAGCCGCAATGCGGGATCCTCGTCGACTATGCTACGAAGCGCCGTTCCAAGCTTGTCTTCATCGGCTTTTGTCTTGGCGACAAGCGCTACCGGGTACAAGGGTTCCGGTATGGGTAGCGGGGTGAACGATAGCGATCCGGACGTGGAAAGAGTGTCGTTGGTCAGCACATCCGAAAGCTTGGTCAATACAGCTATGTCTCCAGCATTCGCGCAATCGATCTCGACAGTTTCCTTACCCGTCATGTTGAAGATATGGGCGATCCTCTCTTTTTTTCCGGTCCTTGGGTTGACAAGCTCTATTCCAGGCGAAAGTGTGCCCGACACTACCTTGAGCATGGAGAGCCTGCCAACATAGGGGTCGGAAAGTGATTTGAATACGTGTGCGGTGACCTCGCCCTCCGAGCACACAGGAATCTCTCGGCCGTCGATGGTATGTAGCGGCCCGTGCGCGGTTGGTGGGGGAAAGAAGGTAACGATCTCGTCCATCAGATCTTCTATTCCCTGCAGGGTAAGCGCAGACCCGACGAAAACTGGGATGAATATCCCCTGAGCGATAGCTTTGTCCAGCAGCGTTTCGAGCTCTTCCTGGCTCAACCTGTTTCCTTCGAGATACTTTTCCATCAGCTCATCATCGGCCTCGGCCACGAGCTCACACAGCTTGTCCCTGGCCGCTTCTGCTCTTTCGACGTACTCGGCGGGTATCTCGGTAATCTCCTCTTTATCGCTTTCGTGATGGTATGCCTTCATACGGATCACATCGATTACGCCATAGAAATCCGAGGCCTGCCCGATGGGAATCTGGACCGCGCCAACCCGATGGCCAAATTTTGATTCGATCGCCGAGAGCGCCTCAGCGAAATCAGCGTTGTCCTTATCCATCCTGCTGATGAAGACCGCTTTGGCGATACCCATATCGGAGGCTATATGCCATAGGCGTTCCGTTTGGACTTGTGGCCCTGCGACTGCATCAATCACAAAAAGAGCCATCTCCGCGGCTTCTATCCCAGCGATTGCATCGCCGATGAAATCTGCATAACCAGGGGTGTCGATTATGTTGACCTTGACTCCCTTGTGAACGAAGGGGGCAAGGGCCAGGTTGATGGAGAGCTTTCTTCGAACTTCCTCGGTATCGAAGTCCAGGTTGGAGTTACCGGAATCAACGCTGCCCAACCTCTTCGTGACGCCGGCTAGATGTAGCATTGCCTCGGCGAGTGATGTTTTGCCTGATTGGCCGTGGCCGAGCAAAACGACGTTTCGTACCTTTTCGGTGGCTGGTGATCCCAAGTACATCTCCTCCTTGCGGCCGGTGCATCGGGTGCGTTCGTCTACCAGATAAGCATATTCCCCAATCCGTGTTGCTTCATAATGAACTCCATTACAACATAATTCTTATTGTGAGAGGTACACATTGCTAGAATGGATTGAAAGTGACGCTTGCCCCAGATTGGGCGATGCGGGAAAGGAGTCGTTTCAGTGCACTTGAGAGCAGCACGTTTGTTGTCGGCCACGTTTATCCTTGTCATACTTGCGGCGGCGTTGCTGTTGCAGGGTTGTGCCAGCGCACCATCAAACGATCTCCCGGTTCCCAACGAGCAAGCTGTCGCACCCCCAATTGAAGAGGAGAAACCCTTGCATGTAGCGACATATCAACCAAACGGCAATGAAATCGCAGTGATTACAACCGATAAGGGCGTCATAAGGTTCAAGTTTCATCCGAACGAGGCGCCAAATCACGTTGCGTCATTTATCGAACTGGCCCTTCAGGGATTTTATGACGGCACCAAGTTTCACCGGGTTGAACCGGGCTTTGTTATTCAAGGCGGCGACCCGCTTTCCAGAACCGATGATCCGAGAGTAGGTTCGGGCGGACCTGGCTACCTTCTTGCTGCTGAGTTCAACGAATTGCAGCATTTGGACGGAACGGTCTCCATGGCGCGCGCCACAGATCCAAATTCTGCCGGATCACAGTTTTTTATCTGCTTAGGCCCCCAGCCGTTTCTTGATGGACAGTACACGGTCTTCGGTCAGGTTATAGAGGGCATGGACGTTGTGCGGGCGATTACGCCAGGTGATGTCAAGCGCTCCGTGGTCATCGAAAACGCCAATCAGCAGTAGGAGCGATTGTGGACGAAGCTCGTTATAAGGAAGCTTTACGTGCTTATGAAAGCGGAGACTTTCGCGCAGCCGCTAAGGGTTTTCTTGCGGCCGCCGGAAAGGGTGTGGAAGGCAATGGCAGTGCTTACCACATGGCCGGGAACTCCCTTTTCCGGCTACGCAGGTACAGCGACGCCCTTACCATCTATGGGCATGCGCTGAAAGACGAGCTTTACGACAAGCGAGGCTCGGTACTTGCCAACCTGGCCGCAGCCCACTCTGCCTTAGGCGATTACGCTGCCGCTGCGCACTGCTATGAGGAGGCGCTTCAAGATCCCGGATACGATAGACAGTATCGGGCTTTGCTAGGACTTGCAGGGGCGCTATTGGAGATGGGGCGCATCAGTGACGCAGCCGGCGCCTACCGCCAGGCTGCTCTGGACTCGGATAACCCGGATCCCGGGAAAGCGCTGAACAACCTCGGCTTGTGCTTTATGTCCCTTGGGCGCCCGGCGGATGCAGTTGAAGCCTATAAGGCGGCTTTGGGATTTGAGAGTTACGCCAATCGCGGGAGGGCGCTAGCGAATCTCGGCATCGCTTTCTCGGCGCTTTCACAACATGCGGACGCTATCCGGGCGTTCGAGAAGGCCATCGAGCTTCATGGCCATACGCTATCCCCAAGCGCGGCAAAGGCTCTGGAAGAGTCTCGCCTGGCTATCGCCGAGGCAGCCACCGCTCCTTCTGAAACGATCGAGGGTTGGCAGACGGGTGAGATGCCTCCGGTTGAGGACGTCTCTGTATCCGCATTTTTCACGCGTACCGAAGAGGAGATGAAGGCGATCGACAAGGAGACTTCGCGGCGGGAGCGAATTGAGCGTGGCGCGGGCCGTAATCCCTGGCGCCGTGTGGCAATGATCGCATCACTTTTGATCTTTGTTGTCGGAGCCGTCGCGGCACTCTACTTTGCCGGATACGGATTTCCTACGCAGGAGATGACCGTTAGCGGGATGCTATCGGCAAGAGCCGAGGGTGAAGAGGTTGAAGGATATTGGGTGGCTGTTCCTAGCGGAGATGTTGATGCGGAGATGGCAAAAATTCCGCCGATAGAGGAGTACACTATCGAAGGTATTGACCGTGCAGCGGGAGTGTCTTCGGTCAGGATACTAGTGACACCCAAGGGTGGCGGTACTCCGCTGCGCTATGACATCGCGTTGACTCGCGAGGGAGTTGGGTGGAAGGCCAGTGGGATCACCAGTTATTGGAGAACCCCTCAGGATTCTTCGGAATAGGGTAAGTTGTTCGTCTGTTGTAGTTTGAACACATTGCTGAAAGGAAACACAATTGAATCAGAGAACTTTTATTATGATCAAACCCGACGCTGTTGAAAGGGGCCTTGTGTCCCACATCATTCAGCGCTTTGAGAACACGGGTCTTAGAATCGAGAAGCTGGAGTTGGATGTTGTTTCCGTCGAACAGGCTCAGACCAATTATGCAGAGCATGAGGGCAAGCCATTCTATCCAGGGCTTATCGACTACATCACCTCAGGTCCGGTTGTAAAGATGGTTCTATCGGGTCCGGACGCCGTAATGGTTTGTCGTAAGTTGATGGGAGCGACGAACCCTAGAGACGCTGCTCCCGGTACGATCCGAGGTGACTTTGGCCTTGAGGTTGACGCAAATGTCGTGCACGGATCTGATTCTCCTGAAGCAGCGAGCAGGGAGATAGGTATATTTTTCGGCTAGCATCAGTCGTCGTTAATAGGGGCTAAGGTGGCATTAGGCAGATTCGCCGGCGGGGCGCATCCCCCGCCCAATAAAGAGATTGCCTGCAGTTCGCCTATAGTTAGGGCTGGACTTCCAAAGCGCCTGCTTCTCCCTATGGTCCAGCACGTAGGCGCCCCCTGCGCACCTGCCGTTGTGCCTGGAGAAAGGGTTGAACGCGGTCAAGTAGTAGGGGATGTTGAAGCGACGATCTCCGCCCCGGTTCACTCGCCGGTCAACGGCGAGGTCATCGCCATTCGCCGTACGCGATTGATCTCTGGTGCAATTGGAGATGTCGTTGAAATTGCTCCTGACGAAACACAGGATCCCTCAACACATGTTCGAATACCACCTGCCGAAAGTCTTTCCGAAATCGTTCGCAGGGCGGGTATATCAGGTTTAGGCGGAGGAGCTTTTCCTTCGAGCGTGAAGCTGCATGCGCAGCACGGCTCGATTCATACGGTGATCCTCAACGGGTGTGAGTGTGAGCCCTACCTTACTTGCGACGACAGGTTAATGCAGGAGGAGCCGGAAAGGATATTGGCCGGCGGCCGTATGGTCCGTGACGCGGTCGGTGCAAAGCGACTTATCGTGGGTATCGAAAGTAACAAACACAAAGCCATCAAGGCCATACAAAAGGCAAGTGGTGACGATGTCGAGGTACATGTTTTTGAGACAAAGTACCCGCAGGGCGCAGAGAAACAGCTGATACTCTCGGCGCTGGGTAAAGAGGTTCCGCACGGTAAGTTGCCCTCGGCCATTGGAGTACTTGTGCACAATGTTCAGACTGCAGCTGCGATCGCCGATGCTGTGGATCGCGGAAAACCGCTGATGGAGCGAGTGATTACCGTTACCGGCCAAGTCAATAAACCATCGAACTTTCTTACTCTGCTAGGGACGCCGGTTTCACATCTTCTTGAGGCCGCGGGGGGCCTGGGCCCAAACGTAAGCAGGTTGGTGGCGGGCGGTCCCATGACTGGAACCGGACTTGCGGATTTCGAGGTTGGTGTGGTGAAGGGCACTTCCGGCATTGTGGCCCTGACGCAAAATGAGACAGCACCAGCGGTCATGGGCGATCAACCATGCATTAGATGCGCGAGCTGTGTCGATGCGTGCCCTATGTCTTTGGAGCCATACGCTATCGGCTTGCACGCAAACAGAGGCGATTGGGATAGCACTGAGAAGTATCACGCACTTAGCTGTATCGAGTGTGGCTGCTGTGATTTTGTGTGCCCCACAAACAGGCCTTTGTTGCAGTTGATACGCTCTGCAAAACAGGCATTACTGCTCAAGGGATCCAGGGCATGAATGAAAACTCGACCCGCAAAGGCTACCAGCTTTCTTCCTCGCCCCATATAAGCGCGAAGAATAGTTGTAGCCGAATAATGTTGCTGGTGATAGCCGCCTTGTTGCCTGTTACAGCCTGGGCGATCTGGAACATGGGAATGGTTGCGGTGGGCCTGCTTGTTGCCTGCATAGGTTCTACCGTTGGAACAGAGGCACTTTGGAATATTGTTGCGAAGAGGTCTCAGACTATCTCCGACGGAAGCGCGCTACTTACCGGCCTGTTACTTGCCTTAGCGCTTCCTCCACACACTCCTTTGTGGGTTGCCGTGGCTGGAGGTATCGTTTCGATCGGTCTTGGAAAGATGATCTTTGGCGGACTCGGGTGGAATCTCTTTAATCCTGCGCTTGTCGGCAGGGCCTTTATCGCCATTTCATGGGCCGGGGTGCTCTCCGAGCAACCGGTTCCAGGCGGCTGGTTTCGGGGTATCGATCTTCCCGCACCAGAAGGACTGGATGCCATTACGGGTGCGACACGACTTGCGATTGCGGCCACTGACAGGGCTGCGGAGGGAGCATACGGCTTTGATCTGCAAGCCCAGTACCTCCCGCTGCTTTTCTTGAATCTTGAGGGTTCTTTGGGTGAGATATCCGGAGCGCTTTTGTTGCTTGGCGGATTGATGCTCATTGCGCTAAAAATTATCGATTGGAGAATTCCCCTAGGCTACCTGGGCACAGTGGGCGCACTGTCCTGGCTTTTTGGGATCGATCCCATATTTACTATCCTGGCCGGCGGTATCATGCTTGGCGCATTCTTTATGGCAACCGACTATGTGACTTCACCTATGACTAAAACCGGCCGCTTCATCTTTGGCTGCGGATGCGGGCTTATAAACATTGTCGCGAGAACGTTTGGCCCGGGACCAGAAGCGACAACCTTCGCGATACTGTTCATGAACGGGCTTGTCCCGCTTATCGATAAAGTTACAGCTCCAAGAGTCTTTGGATGGAGGAAGAGTGATGGATAGAGCGCCGTCGACCCCGTTTCGCATGGTGCTGACGGTATTTTTAACTTGCCTGATATCGGCTACCGCCCTGACCTTCACATACGAGGCGACTCGCGAGAGGATTGCGGCACAGGAAAGAGAGATGGAACGCCGCGCCTTGACCGCTGTCCTTACGGAAGGCGCTCGCTTTGAGCGACTAGAGGATATCGACCTAGATCGCGCTGCTGAGGTCGCCGGTGACGTCTCGGTTGCTGGTGTATGGAGTGCGTTCGACGCCAATGATGCATTCATAGGTTACGCAGTCAGATGTGCTCCTAGAGGCTATGGCGGACCGATAGAGATGATTGTGGGATTAGATAGAGATGGGAAAGTTGCAGGGGTTAATATCATCACACATGACGAGACTCCCGGTCTTGGAACAAAGATCATTACCGAGCCGTGGTTCTTGCAGCAGTTCATTGGCTGGGAGGCTTTGGAAATTCAAACGGCGGTTCGGGGATATGACACCATCACAGGCGCGACTAAATCTGCGGATGCCATTAGGGCAGGTGTTGTAGCCGTTTCTCGTATATACGAAGAGTTATTGGCTGAGATAGATAGTGGGGATGGTGAGGAGCAATGAGTGAGTGGCTGGCGGTTTTCAGGCGTGGTCTGGCCATCGACAATCCCCTGACCGTTCTCATGATAGGGCTATGCGCAACGCTTGCGGTCTCCACAAAGGTTGACGGCGCAATGTTCATGGGACTCGCAGTTATATTTGTGACCATTGCTTCAAGTATTATCGTCTCGCTAATGAGGTACTTTGTTCCCACGGCGGTAAGGATACCTGTCTTTATTGTGGTCATAGCGACATTTGTGACTGTGGTCGACTTGACGATGCATGCTTTTTTGCCGGAAATATATCGTTTCTTGGGAGTATGGATTCCTCTGATAGTTGTGAATTGCCTGATTTTGGGACGTGCAGAGGCTTTTGCATACAATAATCCGCCACGCCTGGCGTTTGCCGATGGACTTGGCATGGGTTTGGGTTTTGCCATAGTCATCGTGATACTTGCCGCCATTCGTGAGCTGTTTGGTAGTGGTCAGATTATCTTCATGGGATATCCCATTCTCGAGATGCCGGGATGGTATCGAGCCCCTGGAATCCTTATGCTCTTCCCGGGCGCCTTCATTATCTTCGGATTTATTATTGCCATAATGTCTGCGATTAACCGTCGTACAACCTCTCGGATCACTCAGCCTCTACCGAGTTGCACTATGGAGATCGGGGGGAAGAAATAATGGAAACGCTATCGCACTTTGCGCTTCTTTTAGTCGGCGGAGCACTTGTGAACAACATTCTGTTGACTCGATTTATCGGACTATGCCCGTTTTTCGGGGTTTCTGGCTCATTTAGTACGTCTATCGGGATGGCTGGCGCCGTCATCTTTGTCATGATGCTAGCGTCTTCAGCTACGTGGGTTTTCTGGAATTGGGTGTTGGTTCCTCTGGGCGTCGGAAACTTTCTTTACATTCCGGCGTTCATATTGGTAATCGCATCACTGGTTCAGTTTGTCGAGCTCTATTTGAGAAAGGTCAGCCCCTCTCTCTATCGCGGCCTTGGCATATTCCTTCCACTTATTACGACTAACTGCGCGGTTCTGGCCACTGCTACAGAAGCGGTCCGCCCAGGCTTTTTCAAGATGAACCTGGACTATACATTCAGTTTTCCTGAGGTTCTTGTGTATACACTCGGCGTCTCGCTAGGATTCGGTTTTGCGCTCATAACCTTTTCTGCGCTGAGGGAACGGCTTGAGATCGCTCCTGTTCCTGCGAGCATGCGAGGAACACCGATTTCGTTTATAACCGCTGGCCTTCTATCTATCGGGTATGTTGGCCTCGCTGGTCTGTTTGGCCTCTGACCGTAAGGATGGTAATGGATCCGTTTCTTGTACTGAAAGCAGTTGCGGCCCTGAGCCTTATCGGCATGATAGCGGCCGTGTTGTTGGTGGTGGCTTCCAGGCGATTTGCAGTGGAAGTCGATCCTCGGATAGAGGGCGTTTTGTCTGTTTTGCCTGGTGCAAACTGTGGAGCTTGCGGAAATCCATCATGCTTTACGGCGGCAGAGAAGCTGGTCCAGTCTGATGCTGCTGTGACTTTATGCACAGCCGGGGGACAGCCTGTCGCAGATGCCGTTGCAACGGCACTTGGAGTCGACAGGTGTGAGATCCAATCTTTGGCTAGCGTTCGAGCGTGTGGAGGGGGAGTTGCCGCTTCTCGTCGCTTCGAGTATAGCGGCTTACTTTCATGCAGCGCTGTAGTCAGAGTTGCGGGAGGCGATCTCGAATGCTCGAGCGGTTGTTTGGGCTATGGGGACTGCGCTCGAGCGTGCCCATTCGGGGCCATTGAGGTTGGGAAGCGGCGCTTACCAATAATTGATTTGGAAAAATGTACAGGCTGTGAGGTGTGTATCAGTCAGTGCCCTCGTAGTAAATTGGGTTTGTTGACGATGGTATCCGCCGAAGCCCCTGTCGTCGTGAGGTGTTGCTCGAAGGATAAGGTTCGGGATCGAAGGGCTTATTGTTCTGCCTGTTGCATTGCTTGTAAAAAGTGCGAGAAGGCATGTCCGGACGATGCGATAACCGTCGTCGATCTTTGTGCTGTCATCGATTATGACAAGTGCACTGGTTGTCGGGCTTGCGTAAGTGTTTGTCCGCAAAAGTGTATCGACCTGACGGGACGAGGCTCTATGCTTGCCGCCCACGCCCAAGATACCGATGGGCGTGGTCCTGATGTAGATGGATTCACGGTGTCATCAACTATTGAGGTCGAACAGTGACCAAATGGGATTGGATACTGTCAGGCGCTATAGTTGCAGTCGCAATTATCCTGCAGTTGGTCGGCACGAGCTGGGCAACTGCGGGGTCCAAGGAGTACGTCTCTGTCATTGGCCCCTATGGCAAGACCCGAATTTCCCTGTCTGCAGCAGACTCACCCATTTCGGTTCAGGGCCAGATCGGAACAGTGGTGTTTGAAGTTCGAGGCGGCGCCCTTCACCCTGTCAAAGCGTCATGTCCCGATGGTGTTTGCCTGGCTTCCGGCCCAGTTGGACCAGGAAGACCGGTAGTTTGCGCCCCTAACGGGATCATCGCATACGTATCAGGAGCAAGCAGTGACTACGATGTCATTTCGCGCTAGGGCTTCTACCCCGACAGTTTTGACTGCTTTGCTGACTGCAGCAGCCTCTGTATTGGGCTATGTCGAGTCAACACTCATTCCTTCCGGCGTATTCCCGGGCATACGGATTGGCCTTGCAAACATAGCGGTTCTTATAGCGCTTTCTTACTTGGGTCCTAAAGGTGCGGTAATCGTCTCCCTGTCGCGAGTACTGATTGTTTCTTTGGCTGTAGGCACCTTTGGTGGACCCGCGCTTATATTGTCGTTTGCGGGCGCCGCTGCTGCGTTAGTGGCCATGATCGGCTTGCGATTTCTCGGTAGGCATTTTTCAGTTGTGGGTTGGTCGGTTGGCGGTTCGGTTGCACATCTTGTTACGCAGCTTGTCGTTGTGTCTATCCTGACAGGCTCGATTTCGGTGCTTGCGTTGGCTCCTTGGGCACTCGCGCTAGCTTTGATTTCGGGTCTGGTGATCGGAGTAGCCTCTCGCTCCATTCTCTCCCGCGTTCCCTCACTGTCGTTAGCAGGCACGTAGATTCGCGGATCGGAGTGGGTGCATGGGGCCACGTTTGGCATGGGGGGAGTCATCTCCTGCTCGCTATCTTTTGGAGGATCGTCCGGAAGCAGTCAGTGACGCTGGGCTACTCTCGGTGGTCTTGGGTGTTCCTGATCAATGTATACGTGATGTAGTGATGGAAATTTGCCCAACTCCCGATATGCTGTGGCAGGTAAGAGCTCCGGATCTTATCTCTCTTCCGGGCGTTGGTCCCGCCAGGGCCGCTCGATTACTGGCGTGCCTGGAGATCACTCGGCGAACAGGTATGTGGAGATCTCCGGCCAAGCCAATAATTTCTACCCCAAAAGACGTGTTTGATCTGTGTTGGCCACAGTTTATGGGCAGCGACAGAGAGCGCTTCTGGACTTTGGCCCTCTCGACAAAAAATCATCTGCTGAAAACGTTAGAGGTATCGGTAGGCAGCCTCAATGCATCGATAGTTCATCCCAGAGAGCTATTCAAAGACGCCCTTAGGGTTTCCGCTGCCTCAATAGTTGTTGTCCATAATCATCCGAGCGGAGATCCCACTCCATCTGGTGCGGACATTCAATTGACCAAGAGACTGGTGAGCGCGGGTGATCTGATTGGGATTGAGGTTCTCGATCATGTCGTGATTGGTAATGCTGGAAATTATGCGAGCCTGAAAGACCTTGGTTTGATGTAAGTACCCCTTTTCCTCTAGTCAATGTCGTCTACCTGCGATATGTTGACGCATCGTTGTCCGATCCCTGCTGCTCCCTGTGCTACACTAATCGCTGCGTTGCACTATTTATTTGTTGGTGGAAAGGAAGCGGCTGTGTCGCTTATCGATATTTTTTTTAACTCCATAGGCGGCGACATGGCCGTAGATCTTGGAACTGCAAACACGCTTGTGTCGGTCAGGGGGCGAGGCATAGTACTTATCGAACCTTCCGTGGTTGCAGTCGAAAAGGACACCAAGCGAGTGTTGGCTGTTGGAATGGAAGCCAAGCGCATGCTCGGAAGAACTCCAGGCAGCATTGTGGCAATACGACCGCTAAAGGATGGGGTTATCGCTGACTTTGAGGTGACCGAAGCCATGCTTCGATACTTCATAAACCAATCGAGGGTAAAGCGATTTCCGTGGCAACCCAAACCACGTGTGGTTGTTTGTGTCCCTTCAGGGGTAACCGAGGTTGAAAAGCGCGCAGTATTTGAGGCAACTATGCAAGCCGGCGCCCGCCAGGCTTTCTTGATCGAAGAACCGATGGCTGCGGCGATAGGCGCCGGACTGCCGATCCAGGAGCCTGCAGGCAATATGGTCGTAGATATCGGCGGAGGAACTACTGAGGTAGCTGTCATCTCCCTGGGCGGAATCGTGGTGGCGCAATCTATCAGGATCGCCGGAGATGAGTTCGACGAGGCGATCATCAATCATGTGAAGAAAACCTATAACGTTTTGATCGGTGAGAGAACGGCAGAAGAAGTAAAGTTTGAAATCGGTAGCGCCTGGCCCCTTCTGGAGGAAGTGGACGTCGAGGTTCGTGGCCGAGACCTTCTAACCGGACTTCCGAGAAATCTGACTATGGAATCGGAAGAGATTCGAGATGCCCTAGAGGAGCCCCTATCGGCAATTATAGCGGCCGTGAAGAACACTCTGGAACAGACGCCACCTGAACTTGCAAGTGATTTGATGGAGTACGGAATCGTTCTGACCGGCGGAGGGGCCTTGTTGAAAGGTCTCGATGAGCGCCTGAAGCATGAGACCGGGATGCCTGTATATGTATCGGAAAATGCCCTTGCTAATGTTGTCGATGGCTCGGCACTTGCTCTCGAGGAGATTGACACACTCAAGAGAATCTTGACCGCAACGCGATAGAAGGCATGATTTAGCCCCGTGAGGATATCTAGATCTGATAGATCAAAAAACCCCGCATTGCTTCTGGTGGCGCTAACGATAGCCTCACTGATTTTGATTACAGTGCATCACCGCGGAAGTGACGCCGGGCCACTGCATAACCTTAGGTTGTTGGTTCACAGCGCCACTGCTCCCGTAGCCAGTATCGGCAGTGCGCTCTTCTCTCCACTGCGAAGTGCCCAAAAGTGGCTTTCGACGTTTGGGGTCGATCGTGAGCAAGCTACGGCATTGCGTGGGCAAAACACCTTATTGCGCAACAGGATTATCGAGCTGGAGGAGGCTCGCCTTGAAAACCAGAGACTTCAGGCTTTACTCGGCATCGTCGAACAAGGCGACATAAGTGCCGTTGGGGCTCGCATCATTGGAAGACCCGTAAATGCCTGGGAGGGATATATCACCTTAGATCGCGGGACCAACGACGGCATCGCCTCTGGTATGCCCGTTATGGCTGAAGGGGGTCTGTTGGGGCAAACAACCGATGTCGCTGAGCGCTCGTCCAAGGTCCGCCTGATCACCGATCAAGGCAGCGGAGTTTCTTCGCTACTACAGCCAACCAGAGCACACGGAGTTGTCAGTGGATCGGTCAACGGGGAGCTTGTGCTTCAGTATGTGAGTAGGGAAACTACGGTTGCAGTTGGCGACGCCGTTATAACATCCGGCATGGGCGGGGTGTATCCAAAAGGTCTACGGATTGGGGAGGTTGCAGAGTACCGACTTCGTCCGGGAGATCTGTTTCCAAAAATTCAAGTACGTCCGGCCGTGCAACTTTGGACGATTGAAGAAGTGGTAGTGCTAAAGGCCGCCCCGGTGCTACCGGAGATTGGCGGGAGCGAGTGAGCCGCTACTATCAACTGGTACTGGCATTACTTGCGGCAGTCATTCTCCAGGTTGCGGTCGCGCCACATATAACAATAGCCAAGGTAGTACCCAACTTTGTGCTTTTGGTTGTTATCGCAGTCGCCCTGCTTCAGGGTCCGCGTATGGGAACAGTTGTCGGCTTCTCAGCGGGCTTGATCTTTGATTTGATCGGAACGGGCCCGATCGGAGTGGCCGCACTTGTCTTTTGCTTCGTTGGCTACATCAGTGGGTCGTTACATGAAAATATGTTTGCCGAAGGATGGCGCCTGCCTGTCACAGTCGCCTTTTTTGCTAGCCTTTTTGCGGAGGGTATGTACGTTTTAGCGCTACGCCTGATCGGGGAGAATGTGTCCGTGCTATCGGCGCTTATCGAAGTTGTGATTCCGTCTTCGATATATAATGGGTTGTTGGCTGTCGTTTCTTATTCGCTGTTGGCTCGTATCTTGCGACAGGATAAAAGAGTTACAACTTTTCGCAGGATCGGCAGGTAGGAGTTTACCTCCTGCTGTGCTTGCGTGCGTTCTTGAGTCCCCTGCTACGCAAGATAAAATAAGAAGGCCCTATTTATGTTGGTGTTTCGTCATGATTTCAAGGATCGCTTTGCGATCTTCACACTGATAGTACTTGTCGTATTTGCCGCCTTGGCACTACGTCTATGGGGCCTGCAGGTCCTTTCTGGGGCGGAGTACGCTGCTCTTGCCGAGGACAATCGTATCCGGGAGATCGCTTTGGATGCCCCACGGGGCCGCATACTCGATCGTAATGGTGAGCTTCTCGTAAATAACAGGTCCTCGATGGCTGTTGTGGCGATGTCCTCAGTCAAGAATGACGACGATATCCTTGTTGCCTTGTCCAATCTACTTCAGATGCCGCACCAGGAAATTTATGATCGGATTGCGTCTGTTAGAGAAGCGCCACTAAAACCCAGGATCGTTGCGATTGATGTAAGCACCGAGGCGATTGCCTATCTCGCCGAAAATCAGGAGGATTTCCCGGGGGTAGATATCAGAGCTGTACCCGTAAGAGAGTATCCTAATGGCGCCATCGCGGCGCATGTGCTTGGTTATACCGGTGAAATATCCGATGCTCAGCTTTCCGATTCAGCCTTTGAGGAGTATGAGTACGGAGACCTAGTTGGTAAAACAGGTGCGGAGCTGCAGTTTGAATCCGTGCTTCAGGGGGACAGGGGTTTTCGTAGGGTAGAGGTTGACGCTTCCGGCAGATTGAAGCGTGTTATCGAGGAGATTGAGCCCGTACCCGGCAGAGACGTGGTGCTAACAATCGATCTGAAGGTACAAAAAGCTGCCGAGGAAGCTTTGTCGCGAGCTCTACAAGAGGCCCGTCTGGACGGCTACAAAAATGCCAAGGCCGCTGCAGCGATTGCGATGGATGCCAGAACCGGTGAGGTCCTGGCACTTGCAAGCCTGCCGACATACGACCCAGAGATGTTTGTCGGGGGCATTTCAAAGGACAACTGGAGACAGCTCACCGCCGAAGGCAGTGAATATCCTCTTACAAATAGAGTCCTGGCCGGCCTGTATCCACCCGCTTCGACCTTCAAGGTCGTAACCGGTTTCGCTGGTATGGCCAATGGTCTTACCGGGATAAATACGACCTATAGGTGTCAGGGTCGCTGGGTGGAGATGGGTGAAAGATGGCCGAAGTTCTGCTGGGACAGGGGAGGGCACGGCACCCTTTCCTTTTCAGATGCAATGTCTAGGAGCTGTAATGTCGTCTTCTACGAGCTAGGCCATGCTTTTTATCGCCAAGAAGACAATACTTTGCAGGATTACGCCAAGCAGTGGGGGTTTGGCTCGGAAACAGGTATTGATCTTCCTGGCGAAAAGAGTGGAAGAATTCCAGATGCGCAGTGGAAGGCAGAAAGATTCAGAGACTTTCCGGAGCAGCAGACCTGGCTTCCGGGTGAAGCAGTAGATTTGGCTATCGGTCAGGGAGATGTGCTTGCCACGCCTCTACAGGTGGCCGCCGCCTACGCCGGCGTGGCCAACGATGGCGCCATTATGCGGCCCACTATCTTTCGCCAGGTTCTCGACACTAACGGCAACCCTGTGCTTGAGGGAGAACCGCAGGTGGCTTTCGAGCCCGATACCTCGGCAGAAAATCTCCAAAGTATGATCCGGATGCTGGAGAGGGTAACCACAGATGGCACCGCCAAGGGAGCTTTCGGCGGTTTCCCAATTCGAGTAGCGGGCAAGACCGGTACCGCGCAGGTTGCCAATCGCGATGATTTCGCCTGGTTTGTAGGGTTTGCTCCCGCTGACGACCCTCGGTATGTTGTTGCTGTGCTTGCCGAACAAGCAGGTGGTGGTGGCGCAATAGCTGCTCCAGCGGCCAGAGAGGTTTTCTCCGCGCTCTTTGATTTACCGATAGAGCGAGTAACTGCAACCGATCAATCAAGGTAGATTATGAGCCCAGGGGTTAAAAATCAGATACTCCGAACACTAAACATCCCGCTATTGGTGATAGTTGGGATGCTGGCCATCTTCGGTAGTGTTGTGGTTCAATCGGCCACTTCTGGAATGGGCGCCGGTGACGCCATGTTTCAGAGGCACCTGATTGGTGTTGCTCTGGGCCTTGTCTTTCTTGTTCTGGCAGCAAGCATTGACTATCGCAAGTTTGAAGGTTGGTTCGGACCCCTGATGCTTTTCAATGCCTTTCTGATCATTTCTCCTCACATACCAGGATTAGGGGCTACGGCAAAGGGCGCTACATCATGGTTAGAGGTTGCGGGAGTTCGACTATTCCAGCCTTCAGAGCCAGCAAAACTCGTCACAATTTTAGTAATGGCAGTTGTGATTGCGAAGTACAAAGGGAGCATAAGCAGCACAAAGGATCTGCTAAAAGTTATGGGCTACCTTGCTGTACCCCTAGGCCTTATCTTTCTTCAACCAGACTTGGGAACAGGTATGGTGTTTGTGGCAATCGTTTTGGGTATGCTTGTGATCGGAGGTTTGCGGGCGCGCCTATTTTTGTTGATTGCCCTTGTGGGCGTTCTTGCGATCTTTGGCGTCTTTCAAGCGGACCTGCTCGCCGAGTATCAGAAAAACAGACTGCTGGTCTTCGTTGACCCGGATCTCGATCCAAGAGGCGCGGGATACAACTTGGCTCAATCCAAGATCGCGGTTGGGTCTGGTGGATTGACCGGACAGGGGCTGGGCACTGGCACGCAGGGGAACCTGAACTTTCTCCCGGAAAGGCATACCGATTTTATTTTCGCCGTTCTCGGCGAGGAGCTCGGGTTTTTGGGTACCATGATGCTGCTTGCACTCTTTTTGGCCTTGTTGATCACAGCACTGGGAATCGCTGCGCGCGCTCGTGATCTTACCGGTTCTCTCATAGCTGTCGGGATAATCAGTATGTGGTTTTTCCAGATTCTCCAGAATGTAGGCATGTCCATCGGGTTGATGCCGATCACGGGCTTGCCGCTACCATTCATGAGCTTTGGATCATCGTTTATGATTGTGAACTTTGCAGCGGTCGGTATGTTACTTTCGGTGTGGGGTCGCCGCTACAGTGCGTGACACACTAGACGTCAGGAAGGATTGGTATCCATGCGATTTCCTGTAAATATTTTAGAGATATCAAAGAGCAGGAAGCAGTTGCTAAGAGAGCAAGAGCAGCCCTTGGCAATTCAGATCTTGGTGGAAGTCGACACTCCTGAGTCGCTTATTGAGTTTTCTCAGGCTCTTATCCAGCCACGAGCTGCCGCTTTGGTTGAGCCTGTATTGATTCAAAACGACTCTATGGTTGAGCTTCTTGACTCGGCAGATGTTGTGATAGTGCTGGTAGGTAGCGGTTTGCATGCGACAAAAGTTCTTGTCGCCGAGGCGAAAAGAACTTTGACACCGGTTGTTGCCTTGATGGATGGTGACGATCTGGGGTCGGTGCCCGAATCAATTGGGCTACCCGATACCGATGTATTGCTTTGCGCCGATGCCTCAAAAGCACCACTGGCGCAAGCTCTCGGCGAATGGCTCATAAAGCACCTGCCAAAAAAGAAGCTATTGCTCGCGAACAACTTTCCTTTCATCAGGAGAGCCGTATCGATGGAGTATGTCAAAAGCACTGCTCTTCAAAATGCGTTCGTCGGTGGTCTTGTGATAGTTCCGGGCGCCGATCTGCCGGTTATGACGGCCAATCAGGCAAAGATGATCCTTCAAATCGCCGCTGCCTACGGGGAGACTCTTGGCCTGAGGCGCAGCGTTGAACTTCTCGGCGTTGTCGGCGGCGGATTGACTATGCGCTCGATCGCCAGGCAGGCGGCTGGAATTGTTCCGGCGCTAGGATGGGCGATGAAGGGCGGGATCGCCTACTCGGGAACCATAGCCATGGGATATGCCGCGATCGCCTACTTTGAAAGAGGTGATTGTCCCGGATCGCTCAAGAATCGATTCGATGACCTCTTCGCCAAGGGATTGGCTCCCAAAGATAGCGAAAACTCCACCGGTGGGTAGTATTTGGGAGAGAGTTGAGCCACTTCTGCCGCGAGTCGAGCGCCCAGCAAGATACATCAACAGGGAGTGGGGCTCAGTTACCGGCCGCGACGCCTCTTATCGCGCGACGCTTATCTATCCCGATGTCTATGAGGTCGGGATGGCCAACCAAGCTATCGCGATTTTGTATTCGCAGCTTAACTCTATCGAGGATTGTTCGGCGGAGCGAGCATATTTGCCCTGGATAGACATGATCGATCTCATGCGCGAGGAGGGCGTGCCACTATTTTCCCTCGAATCTTGCTCGCCGCTTGGGGAGTTCGATCTTCTCGGCATTACCCTTCAGAATGAGTTGACCTACACCAATGTGCTGGATGTGCTTGACCTTGCCGGCATCCCCATAAACGCGGCTTCGCGCCGTGAAGGAGACCCGCTGGTTCTCGGTGGAGGCCCCTGTGCGTTCAATCCTGAGCCGATGGCGGAGTTTTTCGACGCATTTCTGATCGGCGAGGCCGAAGAGGCGATTAGGGATTTCGTTGAAGTCCACCGCAACTGCCTTCGCCGAGGGGCCTCAAGGGCAGAGACGCTACGCAAGCTCGCTGACATCCCTGGGGTGTATGTGCCCGCACACTATGAGCTTGATGAGAAAGGTCGACTGCTCAAGCTCAATGACACCGGCCAGCACTCACCGAGTCACACTGTAGTCAAGCGCATCGTTGCGGATATGATGACGGCGATCCAACCGGAACCGGTTGTTCCCTACATGGAGGTCGTTCACGATCGACTCCCCATAGAGATCATGCGTGGGTGCGCGCGTGGCTGTCGATTCTGTCAGGCTGGCATGATCTACCGTCCCGTGCGTGAGCGGGATGAAGATGAGATCGTCCGAAGAGCCACCAGCGGAGTTCGCTGCTCCGGCTACAGCGAAGTGTCCCTGACCTCCCTGTCAACGACTGACCACTCTCAGATAGAGCGAATACTAAGGCGGCTGGAGAGTCACTTTCAAACTACCGGCGTCTCTGTTTCCTTGCCCAGCCTGAGAGCGGATGAGCATGGGGTCAAGATGTCCCTGCTTGCCTCGACCTCAGGGCGCAATGCGGGTCTTACGCTGGCGCCCGAGGCCGGCTCACAGCGATTGCGCGATGTCATAAACAAGAATGTTACCGAGGAGTCGTTACTCAGCGCCGTACAGCGCGCGTTCAAAAACGGCAGGCGAAAGATTAAGTTGTACTTCATGATCGGCTTGCCCACCGAGACGGATGCCGACATTGTGGGGATAGCGGATATCGTGGAAAAGGTGATGGCCGCCGCTAAAGCTGTTACCCGCCCCGATCAACGCGGCGCCATCAGGATTGCTGTATCGGTATCCACTTTTGTTCCGAAAGCACATACCCCCTTTCAGTGGTTCGGGCAAGTCGCCCGCGAGGAGATACTCCGGCGTCAAAATCTGCTTAGAAGTCGTATTCCTCGCAAAACGGTTGATCTTTCATGGCACGATGTCGAGCTATCGGTCCTTGAGGCGGCGCTCGCTCGTGGAGGGCGGGAGAGTTCAGCAGTCATCGAGCGTGCCTGGAGATTGGGCGCCAGATTTGACGCATGGCGCGAACAGTTTTCAGCTGAGATCTGGAAGCAGGCTTACAAGGAGTCAGGGTTGGATGTAGATGTAATCGCTCAGCGCACGTTCGATATCTCCGAGGTTTTGCCATGGAGCCACATCTCTTGTGGAGTCTCTGCCGAATACCTCTGGAGCGAGTGGGAGCGATCAAAGCAAGAGGTGTTGACTCTGGATTGCACGGTTGAGAGATGTACAGGCTGTAAGGCTTGCACCACGCTTCCGGGTGGAATCGGTACCGTATTGGCCGGGCGACGCGATGCGAGCTAGCGATTATCGCCTGCGGCTATGTTGCCGGAAGCAAGGCCGACTCCGGTTTCTTTCGCACCTAGAGTACACACACGCGATTGAACGCGGAATCCGGCGCGCGAATCTTCCTTACGTAGTGACGCAAGGGTTCAACCCACGAATGAAGCTTTCGTTTGCCCCGGCATTACCGGTGGGCACTATTGGCCTGCGCGAGTACGTTGATCTTTGGCTGAGACAATATATACCGGCCGAGCAGGTCATCTCGGCGCTTAGTTTGGCCATGCCACCAGAGATTGCTCCGGAAGAAGCCAGATATGTCAGCAGCACAGAGAAATCTTTGGCTGCACAGTGTACTATTGCGCTATATGAGGTCATTTTGGGAGGTGATATCGAAACACAGACTGACCTGGAAAACGCGCTTGTCCAGATCGTGAACGAAGGCGAGCTGCGCATCGAGCAAAAAGGTAAAACCAAAGTTTTTGATCTCTCACACGCTCTCCCGAAGGAGATCGTGGTCAGATCTTCTGGCTCGGATACTCTTGCTCTAAGTGTGGTTATCCGCATGGGACAGGAAGGCTCCTTGAGACCAGACTCGCTCGTGACAGCCGCACTCTCTCGCTTTTCGGGCAGGTCCGTGATCCAATCCGTGACCCGGCTTGATACTCTTGTCGAATTAGATTCAGGAGAGTTGAAAGCGCCCATCTGACAGGAGAATACAATGGGGAAGTTGCTGCGAGAAATGTTGATCTCGCACGACCTAAATGAGACACGAGTGGCGATTCTTGAAGACCGAGAGTTGGTTGAACTCTACATCGCGCGGCCAAAACGCTCTGTCGTTGGAAATGTTTATCTCGGGCAGGTAAAGGATGTCTTGCCTGGAATGCAAGCCGCCTTCATCGACATCGGCCTTGAAAAAAATGCGTTTCTTGCTGTCGATGAAAGGGTAGCCCTCGATGGTATCGAGGTGCTCTCAAAACGCGACATACGCTCCTTATTACACCCCGGCCAAACTATCGTCGTACAGGTCATCAAAGATCCCGCAGGAACAAAAGGCGCGAGGGTCACTACAGGAATTACATTTCCCGGGCGTTTTTTGGTTCTGGTGCCAAACGCTGATGTTTTTGGAGCTTCCCGTAAGCTCGGCGATGGAGAAAGGGCAAGACTTCAAGAGATCGTCGCACCTCACGTCCCGCCGAATACAGGGCTGATAATCCGTACAGCCGCGTCGGGCGCAAGTGAGCGAGATATGCTTGCCGATCTGGAGTTTCTGCTCCGACTCTGGAGGCGTGTCAGCCATCAGGCGAATGAGGGACTTGCGCCTGAGGTTATCTACAGTGAGATGGATCTGGCCCTGAAGCTAGTTCGCGATGTATTTTCCACCGACTTCAAGCGGCTCGTTATCGACGACAAGGCGGTTCACGCAAAGGTTACGTCGTTTCTGAAAAGGACATCACCCAATCTGCTCAACAGGGTTCACCTGCACAAAGACAGCGAGTCGATCTATGCAGCATACAAAGTTGACTCCGCAATCGATCGAGTCTTCTCAAAGAACATAGGGCTTGCAAGTGGTGGCTATATTTGCATCGATCAAACCGAGGCACTTACAGTTGTAGACGTGAACACTGGCAGGTTTACTAGTGGAAAGAATCTGGAGGATACTGTTTACAGAACCAACCTAGAGGCCGCAAGGGTAATCGCGCAGCAGATCAGATTGCGAGACATCGGCGGCATCATCGTAGTGGACTTCATTGACATGAAGGATGCGTTCCATCGCCAGGAGGTGGTGCGTCAATTATCCGCCGAGTTTGAGAGAGACAGGAATCGCTACAAAATTGGCGAGATTAGCAAGTTCGGACTATTGGAGATAACTCGCAAAAGCGTTACCGACGGTCTCTATGCGATCCTGACCGAGCAGTGCGCTTGCTGCAATGGCGAAGGCAGGGTTCCTTCGGTCGCGACCAGGCGCATAACTGTAGAGCGCAAACTTCGCGAGATAGTCAGCTCAGGCCGCTCTAGTGCGTATCTGATTGGCTTGCACCCTGAAACTTATGAACTGTCGATGGCCCCCGGACACAATCTAATAGCTCGCTTGCGAGCTGCAACAAATCGCCAAATTACTATCATCCCGGATGAGAGCTGTTCCCGCACTGAAGTCAGGGTGTTGATTGAGGGCAAGAAGGGGCTCCCCTCATAACCTTCATGGCCCTCCAATGTGTTTGACGCTTACTTGCCGTGCTGGTACTATGTGCTCTTGCACAACCAGCTATCTAGAGAGGTTACAAAGAATGTATGCTGTAGTTTCTACGGGCGGAAAACAACTGAAGGTCGAAGAAGGATCCGTGGCCGTAGTTGAGAAACTTGATGCCGATGTTGGCGAAGTCGTTACACTCGATGTACTCTTCGTATCCAGCGATGATGTGATAGTTACTGGAGCCAAAGCCGGTTCTGAAGCAACCGTCAAGGCTAAGGTTCTGGAGCATTTTTCGGGAGAAAAAATCAAGGTCTTCAAGTTCAAGAAGCGCAAGGGATACAAGAGAACCAAGGGCCATCGTCAGCTGCAAACACGCATTCAGGTTACTGATGTTGTGCTCGGCGGCACCTCTGCCGACAAGGCAAAGGCTGCTCCAAAGAAGGCTGCTCCAAAAGCAGACATTCCGAAGGACAAGGTAGATACACCGAAAGAAGCAGCCCCAGATGCACTGTGCTGCGCTACCAAATCCAGTGGTGAGCCTTGCGCCAACAAGGCCAAGGATGGATCGCACTACTGCGGTGTGCACTCCAAAAAATCCGCTGAATGATTCACGCTGCGTCGATATACTCTGTAGTTGATACAAAATGAAAGTGAGTTGATAACTGATGGCTCATAAGAAGGGCATGGGAAGCACAAGGAACGGCCGGGACTCCAAGGCTAAACGTCTTGGTGTCAAGCGGTTTGGTGGACAGGTTGTGACCTCGGGCTCCATTCTGGTTCGCCAGCGGGGCACCAGAATTCACCCAGGTGAGAATGTTGGTCGTGGAGGTGACGACACTCTGTTTGCGGTCATCGACGGCGTTGTCGAGTTCACTCGAGGCCTGAAGAGGCGCGTACACGTACGCCCATTCGAAGGCCAATAAGGGATTCGCTCGGGCATAAGTTGATGAATCGGATAGTCAGCCCTCCGTTACCGATTATGGGCGGAGGGCTTTTGTATTTTTTGCTCTTGAAAGGTGCCCAGTAATGACTGGTGCTAAGTTTATCGATGAAGCAAGGATATTCGTGAAAGGCGGTGACGGCGGCGCCGGTTGTCGTTCATTTCGCCGAGAAGCTCATGTCCCAAAAGGCGGCCCAGACGGCGGTGATGGAGGCGGCGGCGGACAGGTGATCCTTCAGGCCGACAGCTCAATATCTACGTTGCTCGACTACCATTTCAAGCGTCATTACAAGGCGAAAAAGGGCCAACACGGGAAGGGCTCACGTCTCGACGGAGCTAATGGCCCCGACCTCATTCTTCCGGTTCCAGTAGGCACGATCGCTCGCGACTCGGAAAGCGGGGAGATCCTTGGGGACTTGCTCGTTCACGGGCAGCGTTTGATAGTTGCCAAAGGCGGAAAAGGTGGCCGAGGCAATACCCATTTCGTCACTCCGACTCGCCGTGCGCCTTCCTTTGCCGAGCTTGGCGAGCCTGCACGGGAGCGCTGGATCGATCTTGAGATGAAGCTGCTCGCCGATGCCGCACTTGTCGGCTTTCCGAACGTCGGAAAGTCATCGCTCATTGCCAGGATGAGCGCGGCGCGACCAAAGATTGCGGACTACCCGTTTACCACCCTCGTTCCCAACCTCGGAGTTGTTCGGGCAGGTGAGCACTCATTTGTGATCGCCGATATTCCCGGACTCATCGAAGGCGCGAGCGAAGGCCGCGGATTGGGACACGGTTTTCTTCGGCACATCGAGCGAAGCGCCATGATCGTTCATGTTGTCGATCTTACTGGTGGACACGAGGACCGTAATGCCATCGATGACATTCGAGTGATCGAAAACGAGCTTTCTGCCCATCTGGCCGAGCTGGCAGGGCGGCCGTCGGTATTGGTGGGCAACAAGGTTGACGCTCCAGGGGCGCTGGCAGTTTCAGAGGAAGTCAGGAGGTTCGCCGAAGACCGCGGGACTCGCTACTTTGAGGTCTCGGCGCTCACCGGCAAGGGCGTCGATGAGCTGGTGCTTTTTCTCGGCGGACAGGTTTACGAGATTCGCTCAGCTCTTCCCAAAGATGCCGATGCCAGTGAAGCGCAATATATATTCAAGCCATCTTCCGATCAAAGCTTTACCATCTCCCGCGAGAACAAAGGTTGGCGCGTAAGCGGCGAGACGGTTGAGCGAATGGTGATCATGACTGACATAAACAACGAGGAGGCAGTGGCCTTTCTGCAAAAAAAGGTGGCAAAAATGGGCCTCGAGCGCGCCTTGGAAAAGGCAGGCGCTGGGCTTGGCGATGAGATTTACATCGCGGGCGCGACCTTCGAGTTCATGGGGGCAGGCGATGGTGACCAGGAATAGCGGGATATCGTCACGACGCATAGTCATCAAGGTCGGTTCCTCCACCTTGGCATCGCCCGATGGTGGGATCGACCGGGAGTATGTGCGCTCGTTGGTCCTGCAGATCAACACCCTAAAGGAGATGGGCTGGCAGCCTGTGATTGTCTCAAGCGGAGCAATCGCTGCCGGAGTCGAGGAGCTTGGTCTTGAGGGTCGTCCTGCCGATATGCCAACTCTGCAGGCAGCCGCGAGTATCGGACAGGTCTCGGTGCTAAGCCTCTATGCGGCGTTTTTTGCGGAACACGGGACCACCATAGGCCAGATTTTGCTGACCCGCCGAGATACCGCACATCGTCAATCGTATCTCCACGCGCGGGACACATTCGAACGGCTGATAGAGCTCGGCGTCATTCCTATCGTGAACGAAAACGACACAGTCGCAGTTGAGGAGATCAAGTTTGGCGATAACGACACCCTTGCGGCATTAGTTGCAGTTATGATCGGCGCGGATATGGCCGTATTTCTCACCGATATCGAGGGCTTCTACTCCGCTGACCCCCGGGATGATGAAACGGCGGAGCTTCTCGATCGCGTCACGCAAGTTACAGATCAGATGATGGCCGCTGCAGGTCCGGCCGGCTCAGCCGTGGGATCCGGTGGAATGTCAACCAAGGTCAAAGCCGCAAAGGTGTTGATGCGCGCGGGAATACCGCTGGTCGTGTGCGACGGGAGGGTAGATCGCGTCATACTGGAGGCCGCCGAGGGAAATCCGGTTGGCACATTTTTCGTCCAGGGCTCGGAATCGATTAGTGCAAAGAAACTCTGGATCGCCACTGCCAGCAACCCTTGCGGAGAGGTCGTGATCGATGCGGGCGCGAGAGAGGCGCTTCTCGGCCACGGAAGATCGCTGCTTCCGGCTGGTGTTCTTGGAGTAAGTGGTGTTTTCGATATAGGCGATACCATATTGTTGGTAGATACTGAAGGTAAGACGGTCGGTCAGGGGCTTGCTGGTATATCGGCAGCCGACCTAGATGTGATAAAAGGGCTCAATAGTACGCAGATCGCGGATGTTCGGCCTGAAGTTGTCGGCAGGGAAGTGGTTCACAGAGATCACCTTGTGATTTTGTAGGAATTGGCGATTGGTATTTGAAAGGACCATTTAACTATGTCTGAGGTCAAGTCGATTGCGATCAAGGCAAAAGCCGCTGCTCGGCGGTTGGCTACTACGTCGTCGGAGCAGCGTAACAGGACTCTTTTGGCGATGGCGCATGCGCTGACACACAATCAGGAGGAGATTCTTGCCGCCAACGCCAGTGATGTTGAGGCTGCGCGAGGCAAAGGAGTTGCCGCGGCCCTCATCGATCGGCTGGAGCTGAACCCCGCAAGGCTGAAGTCGACATCCGAGTCCCTGCGAGCACTATCGCTGCTACCCGACCCGCTCGGCGAGATCATCGAGGGAAGCACGCTGCAAAACGGAATACGCTTGATGAAGGTTCGTGTACCGCTAGGCGTTGTCGCGATGATCTATGAAGCGAGGCCCAATGTCACTGTCGATGCAGCCGGACTTTGCATCAAAACGGGCAACGCAGTGATATTGCGCGGCGGCTCGCTTGCCGCCAGCTCCAACGCGATTCTCGCGCGAATCCTTTCCACCGCCGCCATCGCAGGCGGTATGCCCGAGGGCTGCATCTCCGCTGTCGATTCGGCTTCGCGGGAGGCCGCCGAGGAACTCATGGGCCTGCACGAGCATATCGACGTGTTGATACCTCGCGGCGGCGCCGGCCTTATACGGAATGTTGTCGAAAACTCCAAAGTCCCTGTAATTGAGACCGGGGTCGGAAACTGCCACATTTACATTCACGCGTCCGCCGATCAGAGGATGGCGCAAAGAATCGTTGTCAATGCCAAGACCCAAAGGCCCGGCGTGTGCAACGCGGCGGAGTCTTTGCTGATAGACGAGTCTTGCTACCAGGAAATACTTCCGCCGATACTAAAGGAGCTCGAAGAGCTAGGGGTCATGATAGTCGCCGATGAGCCCACAAGGGCTCTTGGAGCGGTTATGCGGATTGAGGCAGCGACCGAGGGGGACTGGTATACCGAGTACCTCGATCTCAAGATATCGGTCAAGGTAGTCGCCGGTCTTGACGAGGCGATCAACCACATCAACAAGTACGGATCCGCACACTCGGAGGCGATCGTCACCTCAGATTATCAGGCGGCCCAGCGGTTCCTTGCCGAGGTGGATGCTGCTGCGGTATACGTCAACGCATCCACCCGGTTTACAGACGGCGGAGAGTTCGGACTTGGCGCCGAGATAGGCATCTCGACCCAAAAACTTCATGCTCGCGGCCCGATGGGCCTGGCTGCGTTGACCTCGACAAAGTATGTTGCGTACGGAGATGGGCAGATCCGGGAGTGAGGAAACCCATGCGGCTCGGGATAATGGGAGGGACATTCGATCCCATACACTTTGGCCATCTGGTAACCGCTGAAGAAGCGCTGGTTCAGTTCAACCTGGACAAGGTGATATTCATGCCCGCCGGTCAGCCTTCACACAAGCCAGATGTGGTTGTTACCCGCCCCGAGCATCGTTACCTCATGAGCGTCATAGCGACCTCGGCAAATCCGGATTTCGATGTCTCGCGTGATGAAATTGACAGAGGGGGCCCTACCTATACGATCGACACGATGCTCGCCCTCAGGGAGACCTATGGCCCCAAGGCCGAGCTGTACTTTATCACCGGCGCTGACGCAGTGTGGGAGATCGCAACCTGGAAGGATGCGAACCGGTTCGAGGGGCTTTGCACATTTATCTCGGCGACTCGTCCCGGCTACGATCTGCAGAGCGCCTTAGAAGAGCACGGCACGACCCTTTCCCATCTCTCGATAGAGTTTATCGAGGTCCCATCACTGGCTATAAGCTCGACTGACATACGAAAACGTGTTCAGCAGCGTCATCCGATTCGCTATTTGACCCCGGAACCGGTCGTATCCTACATCCACAAGTACAATCTGTATCGAGGGAACTCACACGGTGTCTGAACTCAACTTCGATATCGCAAGATCGGCGATCGCCGAGAGAGTGAGTGCGAGCTCGCTTGAGCATTGCGAGGCAACTGCGGCCACTGCCGAATTGCTTGCAAAGGTCTATGGCGTGGATTCGCACGGCGCTTATCTCGCTGGACTTCTACACGATTGGGCCCGAGAAGATGCTTCGGCGTACTTGATCAGGCGAGCCCAAGAGATAGGAGTTCCTGTCGGTCCCGTGGAGATGGCAGTGCCGTATCTGCTTCACGCCGATGTCGGCGCTTACGAGCTTGGCGCGCGCTTTGCGGGAATCTCACCGACAGTGCTTGAAGCGATTCGCCGACACACTCTTGGTGCGGTGAGCATGAGCGAGCTTGATATGGTTATCTACATTGCCGACATGATCGAACCTGGGAGACGCTACGAGGGCGCCACGCATCTTCGCTCACTCGTCGGCGACGTCACTCTTTTTGAGCTGTACGCAAGCTCCTATCAAATGTCGTTTTGTCAGTTGATTCGTGAGCGCAAGCATCTTCACCCCACAACGGTCGATGCATGGAACGCCATCGTCGATGCCATGCCCGAGCAGTGGATTCAGGTGTCATGAGATCGCGAAAAGCACCAAGATCCTCCCGCGGCAAACGCAAACCCCCTGTTACTACACCGGCGCTTCCCTCCGGCTGGCGGGGGTCTCGGCGTTCCGGCACACAGCTACGAAAGGCGCGAATGGCTCTACGTCTAAGCAGTGTGCGTGAGCGCGCGGAGTCTTTCATCTCCAGACTTCGAGAAGAAGTCTCAGGCGTCGGTTACATTCTCGGGTTTTTGTTGGGCGGATTTACTGCGCTGGTTGTCGTGTTATTGGTCCTGTCATTGGGTATCAACAGCGTCGCCAGGTGGAATGCCCTACGCGTCGCCTCACCGAACGGCGCCGCTCAGGTTCAAAACGATGAAGCTCGTGACAATCTGCTCATAGTGTCCGTCGGCGAAAACAATGAGGCGCAAGGATTCATGGCGGTGCGCTTCGACCCGAAGACAGATTCGATCTTTGGCGTCGCGATACCCGAGTCCGCATTTCTCGAGATCCCCGGAAGGGGGTTCGAGCAAGCATCGGCATCTTGGGAGGTGGGTGAGAGTGTTTCACTCGACATGGTTTCCAACTTTATCGGCGTTCCATTCCTCTCATATATCACGGTCTCTCCGGACACGTACACCAAAATATTGACCGATCAGTCGTTCGCGTCGGTTCCAGAGGGTACGCTCGACACAAACCTCACCCAGGATGCTGTCACCCGATTCACCGAGCTTTTCGATACGACCTTGTCTGAGGATGTCGCTGTGGTGCCCTTGCCGGTAAAGCCGATATCCCTCGGCGAGCAGACTTTCTTTGAGCCCAGGCGCGATGAAATCGCCGACTTGCTCAAAACGTGGTGGGGAGTGGAGATCGAGGACCAACAGGCAGCCACGAGGGTCATAGTCTACAATGGCTCCGGGGTGCCGGGTATTGCGGGCATCGCCGCTCAGCAATTGATCCGCGGCGGAGTGCGCGTCGTTGACACGAAAAACGCCGACAGGTTTGACTATGCGGCTACAAGCATAATCGTGCAGAATGGACCGGTTACCAATGGCCATCAAGTTGCAGAGGTGTTGGGAGCCGGAGAGGTCATAGAGCAGCCGGCTGATCAGCGGGTTGCGGATGTAGTAGTGATCATCGGGAAAGATTACAGGCCACCGAGCCTGCCAAGCGAGTAAGGGAGATTAAACTGGAGACTGTAGAGATTGCGTTGGCTGCTGCTAGCGCAGCGAGCGACAAGAAGGCCGAAGATATCGTTGTTTTGCGTGTGTCTGAGCAGATCGTGATCACCGACTACTTCGTGATCTGCACGGGCAACACTGACCGCCAGGTCAAAACAATCGCCAATGAGATCGAGGATCAGCTTCGGAATAACTGTGGGATCAAGCCGATCGGCCGTGAGGGCGAAACCGAGGGATCCTGGATCCTGCTGGACTTTGCTGATGTGGTCGTCCACGTATTTCAGCCAAACGAGCGCGAGTTTTACAGGCTCGAGAAGCTTTGGAGCGACGCCGAGAGAGTCGAGCTGCCCGCAGCAATAAATTCCGGCGCGTAAATGAGCGCTTTTACCAACCGTATCTGGGTTTCTCTGGCGCTTGTGGGGGTCGCAGTTGTTTGGGCCGGCACATTTGTTGTCGTCAAGGACGCAATCGAGATATATCCCGTCTTTGCTTTCCTGGGGTGGAGATTCTGGATCGCTGTCATAGCGTTTCTTCTGATATTTCCATCTGTCCTAAGGAAGCTTGATCGAAAAACGATTGCTGTCGGGATATTCGCCGGCGCATTCCTCTGTCTGGGCTTTGTCTTTCAGACTATTGGACTTCAAGGCACAACAGCGAGCCGGGCCGCATTTATAACCGGCATGTTCGTTGTGATCACTCCCTTGCTTCAAGCGCTACTACTTCGCCGTATGCCGAGCGCCATGGTGGCCATCGGTGCGCTTATTGCACTCGTCGGGCTTTGGTTTCTCTCCGGTGGGAACAATGGCAGCTGGCAGGCGGGGGACACCTCAGTTCTGGTCGCGGCATTCGCTTATTCGGCTCACATTATCATTTTGGGTAGCATCGGCCGCCGACATGCGGTGCTGCCTTTGACCTTCGTGCAGCTGGCGTTCATGGCGGTTGTTTGCTCGGGTGTATCTCTCGTCACCGAGCCGATAGCTCTTCCTGGCGCCGGTTCGGTATGGCTGGCCATCTTGTTTACCGGCGTTCTAGCCTCGGCGGTCGCATTCGCGGTTCAGACGTATGCCCAACGACATATTTCGCCAGCTCGAACCGCTTTGATTCTGATCACCGAGCCCGCTTTCGGTGGAGTGTTTGGTTGGCTGGCTGGAGATGTGTTTACCATTGGCGCCATTGCGGGAGCGGCGCTCATCCTTGCAGGCATGATACTTTCCGAGATAGTGTCGTTGCGCAAGGCCGATAGAGGCACTATCGTTCATGAGACTACGATCGAGGGTCCAAGCGTAGCGATGATACGCGAATAAGTGCGCGACGCTTGCAATCTTGACCTGTGTCTTACAGGGAGGAGTATTTATGATTACCGTTTCAGGGTTGACTCTTACCTACCCAAACGGAAAAGGGGTTTTTGATTTAAACTTTACTGTTCCAGAAGGGGTGGTGATGGGCTATTTAGGCCCTAACGGGTCGGGCAAAACCACCACGATCAGGGCGCTTCTGGGCTTCATGCGGCCAAACAGCGGCAAGTGCCGACTAGGGGATCTTGATTGCGCTGAGCAGGCGCCGCAGATACAAAAAATATTAGGCTACATACCGGGAGAAATCTCTTTCCCTGATGGTATGAGCGGTGACGAGTTCCTGTCCTTTATGAGTGCCATGCGAGGAACCAAAAGCGCGGAGCACAAAGATCGGCTTCTTGAAATGTTTGAGCTGGATCCGAAGGGCAAAATAAAGAAGTTTTCGAAAGGGATGAAGCAAAAGCTCGGAATAGTAGCGGCCTTCATGCACAATCCCGAAGTGCTCATCTTGGATGAGCCCACAAGCGGCCTTGATCCTTTAATGCAAAACCGATTTGCAGAGCTTATTTTACGCGAAAGAGCTAATGGCAAAACCATTCTTATGTCCAGCCACATTTTCGAAGAAGTGGAAAAGATGTGCGACAGTGTTCTGATCATCAGGGATGGGAGAATAGTTGAGCAGGCGGATGTACGAAAGCTCAAAGGCGAGCAACGCCAAGTTTTCGTTCTAAGGCCCGGCGAAGCTGATGTCGCCGCCGGCATACTTAAAGCTGCGGGTTTTGAAACACGTGTTGAGCCGGATGGGGTGTTCGAAATCGTTGTATCGGGTGAAAAAGTAGACGCTTTCCTCAAAACAGCCGCGAAGTTTACAGTGCTGAGCTTTAGCGTCAAGCACCAATCTCTTGAGGACATCTTTATCAACTATTACGGTAAGGGGGAGTAAGCAGCCATGAGCTTAGCCCTTTTCAAATATACCCTGAAGCGAAGCTGGACATTACTTGTAATTTTTTTCGGCGTGCTGACCATGTATATGACCACGATGATTTCTATGTATAACCCGGAGGATATGGCGGGGCTGATTGGCATGATCGAGGCATTCCCTGAGGGTCTCAGGGCTGCGCTTGGGTTTGACGCCTTGGTCATGGAACTGACGGGTTATTTGGCCAGTTGGCTCTATGGGATGTTGATGATTGGCTTCCCTATGGTGTATTCAATTATTCTGGGCAATGCGCTAGTTGCCAAAATGGTAGACAATGGGTCGTTCGCCTATCTGCTATCTACGCCTACTTCGAGGGTCAAAATCATAGTCACCCAAGGCATTTACGCGCTCACATCACTTCTCATCCTTTTTATAGCACTATTTACCGTAGGTGTGCTGTTTGCCGAGGCTATGTTTCCGGGAGAGCTAAACATAAACGCCTTTTTCAGGCTTAATGTAACAACGATGCTCGTAAACATGGTAGTGATGATGATAACTTTTTTCTTCTCATGCCTGTTCAATGAAACAAGGCTGTCGCTTAGTTTTGGGGCGGGAATCCCGGTTACCTTTTTTCTGATGAATATGCTCGGCGGATCCGCGCCCGACTTGAAGATCCTATCCGACATCTCCATATTTGGCTTCTATGATCCGGTCAACCTGGTTGCCGGAGACGCTGCGTGGGGAATAAACTTAGCCTACATCGGGATTATTACTGTGCTGTTTGCGGGCGCGGTGATGGTATTTAATAAGAAAAGGTTGCCCCTTTGATATAACGGGGATACAGCGGCGATGATGCGCGAATAAGCGCGCGACGCTCGCAATCTTGACCTGTGTCTTATGGTTGATATACTAACGCTCGTTGCAATTTGTCAGTGATGGGGCCTTAGCTCAGCTGGGAGAGCGCTTGGCTGGCAGCCAAGAGGTCAGGGGTTCGATCCCCCTAGGCTCCACCAAAAGAGTCTGTTGCAATCCCTTTAGCGGCCGAGACAGACGAAGTACTCCTAGACCTCATCAGATCGCGATATAGGCTTCTGAATGCCTCGCCGCTCACACGTTTGTGACGATTTATCCATGTGATATTTTAAATGTAGGTATCCGCGTTGCTTTCTGATCCGCTGCATTCTTGCGCCCGCATGTCAGTGGCTGGGCTTATAATCGAGGGGGACTGCTGAAGGTCGCCGGGGATCTTATCCCGGACTAATAGGATGGAGCACGGAATATGGCGCGCTCAAGCAAGGCGAAGCACAACAAGACACCTGTACAGCGACTGCGGAAGGCCGCTGATGAGCTGGGGGCAATCAATTGCCACTTGGTGGCGTGGGGTGTCGATGAGCCTCACTGCCTACCAGTCTAAGTACTACGCCTACGAACTTTGGCAATCTGGATAGAGGAAACATTCAATGAGCAGTGACGATTTACAGGACATCCATGAAACCCCGCGCACTACACCGAACTTCAAGACTGAGCTTGCCGCGCAACTCTCTGAGCTGATTCCTGAGGCCATTGCCGATGGCAAGGTCGATGTCGAGAAGCTCAAGGAGCTCCTTGGTGACGATGCGGGTGACGACCGTGAGCGCTTCGGGTTGTTCTGGCCGGGCAAGAAACGCGCGCTGCGTGCAGCGCAGGAGCCTACCACGGCGACGCTGAAGCCCGACTTCGAGAACTCGAAGGACTGGGACACCACCAAGAATGTCTTCATCGAGGGCGACAACCTCGAAGTGCTCAAGATCCTGCAGAAGCACTATCACGGCAAGATCAAGATGATATACATCGATCCCCCGTACAACACCGGTAGGGACTTTGTGTACCCCGATAACTACAAAGAGGGGCTGGAAACCTATCTGGAGTGGACCCGCCAGGTCAACGAGGAAGGCAAGAAGGTCAGTACCAACAGCGAGACCGAGGGTCGCTATCACTCTAACTGGCTCAACATGATGTACCCGCGACTCAAGCTCGCAAGAAACCTGCTGACGGAAGATGGCGTCATCTTCATCGCTATCGATGATCACGAACTCGATAACCTGCGCAAGCTTGGAAATGAGGTGTTCGGTGAGTCGAACTTTGTCGGTCTCATCACGCGAGCGACAGGTACTCCGACGGGTGGTGGGTTCGACGGGCTGACGAACACCGTTGACTTCATGGTTGTCTATCGCCGAAGTCCTGTTGCGATACTGAATGGATTGGAGTTTGGCGAGAGCGATGCCGCCATCTACAACGAGGAGGATGCGCGCGGCAAGTACCTCACACGTTCCCTCCGCCGCACGGGAGGCGAGGACCGGCGTGAAGACAGGCCGAGTATGTATTACGGGGTGAAGTCCCCAGATGGCGTAGAGGTGTTCCCGATTGGTCCTGGCGGGTATGAGAGCCGATGGATCTGCGGCAGGAGCCGTTTCGCGGAGATGGAAGCCGAGGGACTCGTCGAGTGGAGGCTGATCGAGCGCAGCTCTGTGGCTGAATGGCATCCCTATCAGAAGTTCTACCTTGAAGGTCGCGACAAGCGTCCGTCGAACCTCTGGACCGACGTGGACGGCAATAAGAAGGGCACGCGTGAGGTTCGCGGACTCTTCGACGGCCAGAAGGTATTCGATTCGCCCAAGCCGACTGGGCTGATCCAACGGGTAATCCAGATCGGCTCTGACAGAGATTCGATCATCCTAGACTTTTTCTCTGGCTCAGGAACGACAGCGCACGCCGTGATGAAGCAGAATCTCGTCGATGGCGGGAATCGAGTTCATATCCAGGTTCAGCTGCCTGAACCGACCCCCGAAGGTTCTATCGCTCGCAGTGCGGGTTTCGAAACGATCGCAGAGATTTCACGACGTCGCATTGAGCTCGCTGCGGAGCACATTGCCGACGAAGACTCGACGCGATTGGATTTGCGCGAGACTCCGCTAGACTTAGGATTTCGCGCGTACTGCCTCGCTGACACCAACTTCTCGAAGTGGCGCGTGGCAAGCGAGACAGATGCAACAACGCTAGAGCAGCACCTACTCGACTTGCGCGACAGCGCGGCTGACGAGGCAACGCCTGAGGCCTTGCTGACCGAGATCTTGCTCAAGCAGGGCTATTCACTCACCGAGCGGATCGGGGACACTGAAGTCTCGGGCCTCAAGCTCAAGACAGTCGGTGAGGGACTTGTGCTCGCGTACCTCGACGAGCGCACCAAGCCGTCACTAGAGCAGCTGCGTGTGGTAATTGCCGAAAAGCCAGCCCGCCTCATCATCCTCGAAGACGTATTCCACGGTGATGACGAGCTCAAAACCAACCTTGTTCAAGAATGTAGGTCACGCGGCGTGGAACTCTGGACGGCCTAACGATGGAGTTCAAGTTTGATGCCCACCAGGAGTTTCAGCAGGACGCCATTGCCGCAGTGGTTGATCTATTCGATGGCCAGCCCAGTGACGCTGCGTCGCTGATGACGACATTACAGGGCATGACGCCGGACTCCGGTGACCAAGTGCGGGCTTTTGAGATAGCCAGCGAGGTCGGCGCGGTCGGCAACAACCTAATACTCGACGAAGCCACCATATTGCAGAATCTACAAGCCGTGCAGGACCGCAACGGCCTCGAAGTAGTGAGTGAGCTGGCTGGGGGATCGCTAGATTTCGACATCGAGATGGAGACCGGCACCGGTAAGACGTATGTGTATCTGCGTACCATCTTCGAACTGGCCAGGAACTACAACTTCACCAAATTCATTATCCTCGTGCCGAGCGTCGCCATCCGTGAGGGTGTGACCACCAGCATCAAGCTGATGACCAATCACTTCAAAGACCTCTACGCCACGCCGTTCGATTTGTTCGTTTACAGCGGCAGCACGCCGGAAGAGGTCCAGTCCTTCGCCACTTCCACGAGTGTGCAGATCATGGTAATGACCATCGACTCGCTGCGTGGTGACAAAAACACACGTGTTATTTACCAGACCCGCGAAAAGCTCAACGGACTGCGGCCCATCGACTACCTGAAGGCCACACATCCGGTGCTCATCATGGACGAGCCGCAGAACATGGAGTCGTTACTGAGCCAGTCTGCAGTAGGGGAACTCAATCCGTTGTGCACCCTTCGATACTCGGCAACGCATCGCAAGACGCGCAACGTTGTTTACCGGCTTGACCCTGTTGACGCTCACGAACTTGGCTTGGTCAAACAGATCGTGGTGGCCGAAGCCCTACAGGAAGGCGCTGATGCCACGCCGTACGTAAAGCTCCAGTCAGTTCGTAATGACAGGGGTTTTCTTGCCTGCATGGAATTGGCCGTGCGTTATAAGACGGGTGGTGCCATCAAGCGCAAGACGCTGAACGTCAAGAACGGCCAGGACCTCGCACTGGTCACTGATAACTCCGCCTATGAAGGCTGGCGGGTCAATGAGCTGAGCATCGAGCCTGAATCAGTCGAGCTGTTCCCGCATGGGTGGATTCAGGCGGGTGAGACCATCGGTGGCTCCAACGATTCCATCTACCGCGAGATGATCCGCGAGACAATTCGTGAACACCTGCGCAAAGAGGAGATGCTTCGACCGCACGGCATCAAGGTGCTCAGCCTGTTTTTTGTGGATAAGGTCGCGAGCTTTCTCGGCGATGGGTACAGCAACAACACAGCTAACGGTGATTTCGTGATGTGGTTCGATGAGCTGCTAGTAGAGGAACGTTCGAAGAATAGCAAATGGATGGAAGCGTTACCTCTCGACCCGGTTGAGTACCGCCGCGCTTATTTCTCGGCTATCAAAGGCAAGAAAGGTCAGCATGACACGTTCAAAGACACTAGCGGTACCTCGAAGGCTGATGATGATGCCTACGACTTGATCATGCGCGACAAGGCGCGGTTGCTGGATGAAAGTGAGCCGGTGCGGTTCATCTTTAGCCACTCCGCTCTGCGAGAGGGTTGGGACAACCCCAACGTCTTTCAGATCTGCGCTCTACGGGAGATGGGTGAAGCCACTGAGCGTCGCCAGACAATTGGACGTGGTTTGCGTCTGCCGGTTAACCAATCTGGTGAGAGGGTGCCCGACAAGGGCATCGCGCAACTGACCGTCGTGGCCAACGAATCGTATCGCGAGTTCGCTGACAGCCTGCAGAAGGAGTACCGCGATTCTGGCGTTAGCATCGGCTTGGTACGTCCCGGTGAATTTGCCAAGATTTGGACGACGGATGAAGTCACTGGCGAGGAAAAGCGCCTGGGTTTCCAAGGCTCCAAGTTGATCTGGGACGAATTGGTCGAACGTAGCTTCATCGACAAGGAAGGCAAAGTCACCGCGAACTTCCGTCCCGAAACGCTCGGCTTCACACTCGGCCCAGTGCCCGACTTCTTCTGGCCCCAAGACGACATCATCGATGTGATGCTCAACTGTCGCATCGAGCGCATCGTGAAGACTCAGCGCAAACGTGTGTCGCGCAAGTTGAACAAGGAGATCTACTCGTCGCCGTGGTTCGAGGACTTCTGGCGCACAATTTCGCAGAAGACCACCTACCGCGTGACGCTCAAGCGAGATGAAGTCATCGAAAACGCCGTCAACAGGATCAAGGCTGAGCAGCCCATTCTGCCTCTTCGAGTACAAGTAACCCGTGCAGGCGTGAAGTTGGTGCGTGGCGGCACGAAGACATCGGAGACTGCCACGCGGGCGGCGGAGTTGGCAGGTACTTACCAGCTGCCCGACATCATTGCTGAGCTGCAGGAGGCAACGTCACTCACTCGCAAAACACTGGTGGACGTGTTAACGCGCTCGGGCAAGCTTGATGAGTTCATCGGCAATCCCAACGACTTCATAGCGATGGTCAAGCGCAACCTGCAAAACGTGGTGGCCGCCGCCATTCAGGAAGGCGTTCAGTACGAGAAGATCGGCGGCTACGTTTACGAGTTGCGCGAACTGCAGGCTGACGGCGCCGAAGAGCGTGACCTGTTCCTGGATCGCGTCTACAAGGTCGAGCACACCGAGAAGACCGACTTCGACTACATCCAGATTGACTCTGAAGGGGCAGATGCGCCGGAGCGCCAGTTCGCTGCAAAACTGGACTCGCGCGAAGACGTGAAGTTCTTCATGAAGCTGCCCAGCAAGTTCAAGATCGAGACGCCCGTGGGGCCGTATAACCCTGACTGGGCGATTATCAAGCAGGACGAGAATGGCGAGGATCGTATCTATATGATCCGCGAGACCAAGAGCACGTGGGATGAGTCCAAGCGCCGCCCGACTGAGAACGCCAAGATCAAGGCCGCAACGGAACACTTCAAGCAGCTGGGCATTGGCACTGATACCGTCCCGGGCTATGCGGTCAGCGTGCCGGATGAATGGAGATTGTGATGCTCCGCAAGCTGGACTCCATTAAGGCCTGCGGCATCTTTGAGGATTACCGCTGGGGCGCGGGTCTCCCCGATCTCGCTCGGATCAACGTGATCTATGGATCCAACGGCACCGGCAAGACCTCACTCTCGGATGCACTTGACGGATTGCGAAACGCCGACGACGGAAAAGGCTACAAGAAGTTGTCGGTGACCATCGATGACAATGGAACCTCAATAGCGACCAACGGTAATGACAACCCGTTCTTCGAGCGGGTTCATGTGTTCAGTGAGTGCTATGTGTCTAGAAGCCACAAGTTCACGCCCGCAGAAGCAGAGATGACTGCTGTACTCACGATCGGCGAGAAGGCAGCCGACGTGGAGAAACAGCTCGAATATCTGCGAACGACGGTCGCCGCGAAGACCGCAGAGCGCGACGCTGCAGTGGATACGGAGCGTGCTGCCAATCAGGCGATAGAGACTACCTACAGCCGGGTGTCACAGCAGGTCGTCGATGCCGCCAGCAAGGCCGGGGGCAGGTATCACTCCCGCAGCAATTTCAGCACACGCATGGTCCGAACGATGTTCGGCCAAGACCACGCGACTTGGACTGAGCTTACTAAGCAGGAATTCCAGGAGAAGACGGGGATCATCAACGCTGACAAAGCGGAGGCGCTTCCCGAAGAAGAGCTGGTGGTCAGCGTACCGGACGACATCCGGCACAGAATCTCGGCTGCACTCGGGACCACGCCTAGCACGATCATCCTCGACACGTTGCAGACACACCCGGACGCCACCGAATGGGTGGATCAAGGTCGGCACCACCACGAAGGAGTGGATACGTGTATTTTTTGCGGATCTTCTCTCAGCGATGAGCGCCGTTCCCAGATTGATCAGCATTTTTCGGATGCCGTGCAACAACTGCAGCGCGAGTTGCGCGGAATCATGACCGAACTCGCGAGCATCGAGTCGAAGGTGGAATCCTCGCTTCGGGCCGTACCGAGCAAGGGCCTGTTTCTTGAAGATCTGCGCGCCAGATACGACGAATCCGAAGGAAAGCTCCGCGAGGAACTCGGCTCCTTACAGGCATGGACAAATGGGGTTAAGAAGAGGTTGGAGGCGAAGCTGGCGAATGTTCTGATGCCGGTTGATCCCGAGGTTGATGCACCGTCGACCGTGGAAGGCAAAGAATTCATCAAACTGCGCGATGAACATAACGATCGGGTCTCTAAGCACGATGAGGTTGTTCAAGCTGCAGCGAAGGCCGTCGAACTGCACTACTTGAAGAAGGGCGAGTCGGAGGTTGCTGGGAAGAAGGCCGAGTCGGTCAAGCAGAAGGCGGCGGCCGACAAGCTCAACGAAGAGCTTTTGAAGCTGACCAATCAAGTCACGGCGCTGGAAGCGGTTGATGGTGACCCGACTCCGAGTGCCAAGGTGTTAACCGAAGAAGTTGCGCGGCTGCTTGGGCGAAACGAACTGAAGTTCGAGGCCGTCGACGGCAAGTACCAAGTGACTCGAGACGGCGAACCAGCCACTGGACTTAGCGTAGGCGAGCGAACCGCTGTTACTCTCGTTCACTTTCTGGAAGTGGTAGCGCGGTGCGATGCCTGCATAGGCAAGCCCATCGTCGTAATCGATGATCCTGTTTCCAGCCTCGACAACGAGATCTTCATGGGTGTCTCCACTTACATATGGAACGAAGCAGTTGTCAAAGATCACATTGCCCAGCTGATCTTGTTGACCCACAACTTCGAGCTATTCCGGCAGTGGGACATACAGATAGAAGCGCTTCACAACTCAGGGCGAGACAAGACGACCAGCAAGAAGATGAGGGACCTCTGCCCGGCTTCGTTCTACGAGCTTAAGTCCAAGCATGTGACGCGCTTGAGCAAGACGAGGCGTTCGCCCGTCATCGCCGAGTGGCCTCCTACCGAGGCCACTCGCAAGAAGGTACGCTCGACGTATCACCACGCATTCATTGCTACAGTCGACAAGCTCAAGGATCTCCAGGCTGATGACTCGATGGAAAACCGGCTAGATGCGCAGCTGCTGTTTCCCAACGTGATCCGACGAATGTTGGAGACGTTTCTAGCCTTTAAGCACCCCGAGTGGGTTGGCAACTTCACTCTGGCCATGCACAACTCGGCAGATCTTCTTCGTGAGGCTGGCTACCAAGGTGATGCAGGCGCTCTGCGGCTGCGTCTGACCCGATACACGCACGCCTACTCACATAGCGAGAGCCCCGCGACCGATACGACTGTGAGTCCCGATGAGGTCAAGACGGCTATAGAGGCTGTCTTCGAGTTCATGAACCAGATTGACGGCCCTCATTTTGCGGGCCTATGCATCGTGACCGGAGTTGATCCGAAAGATGTATTGCCTGCTGCTTCCGACGAGCTCGGGGCGGTTGAAGATGCTCAAGAATATGATGAATCCAAAGAGGAGGTGTAATTATGCACGAGATCAAATGCCCGCATTGCGGCAAGACATTCAACATTGATGAGGCCGGTTACGCGGACATCTTGAAGCAGGTACGCGACGAAGCCTTCGACCAGGCTCTGCACGATCGGCTAGTGCTAGCCGAGCAAGACAAGAAGCAAGCCGTTGAACTCGCAGAGACCAAGGTCGCCAGCGAGATGGAGAGGGCAGCAGCCAAGAAGGATGCGGAGATCGAGCGCCTCAGAGAGGAATTGAAGACGAGCGTCGAGCTGGCTCAAGCGAAGGCCACCGGCGAGCTCAAGGAGGAGGCTACGAAGAAGGACGCAGAGATAGCTCGCCTGAAGGCGGAACTGGAGAAGGCCGACGTCGCCAAGCAACTTGAGCTCAAGGAGGCACTCGGCACTGTTGAGAAGGAGCGCGACGATCTCAGACGTGACCTAGAGGTCAAGGATGCCCAGCAGAAGTTGATCGAGTCGTCACTCAAGGAGAAGTACGAGACACAGATCAGGGATCGCGACGATGCCATCGAACGCCTGAAAGACCTGAAGGCCAAGCTGTCCACCAAGTTGGTCGGCGAGACCCTGGAGCTGCACTGCGAAACGGAGTTCAACAAGATCCGCGCTACGGCCTTCCCTCGCGCCTACTTCGAGAAGGACAACGACGGCAGCAGCGGCAGCAAGGGCGACTACATATTCCGCGACTCCGACGAAGCATGCACCGAGTGTGTGTCTATCATGTTTGAGATGAAGAACGAGTGCGACACCACCGCGACGAAAAAGAAGAACGAGGACTTCCTCAAGGAACTCGACAAGGACCGTAACGAGAAGGGCTGCGAGTACGCCGTACTCGTTTCTTTGCTGGAGCCGGACAACGAGCTCTACAACACGGGCATCGTGGACGTGTCTCACCGGTATCCGAAGATGTACGTCATCCGACCACAGTTCTTCATTCCGATGATCACTCTACTTCGCAATGCTGCGCAGAACGCCTTGAAGTACAAGTCGGAGCTTACATTGATGAAGGCTCAGAACATCGACATCACCAACTTCGAGGAGGACCTGGAGGCGTTCAAGTCAGGCTTCGCCAGGAACTATGACTTGGCTTCACGGAAGTTCCAGAACGCCATCGCTGAGATTGACAAGACCATCAAGAGTCTCGAGAAAACGAAGGCCGAACTTCTTGGTTCCGAGAACAACCTCCGTCTGGCAAACAACAAGGCCCAAGATGTGTCGATCAAGAAGTTGACGCGCGGCAACCCGACTATGGCAGCGAAGTTCGCGGAGCTGGAGAAGGCAGACTCAAGCGAGGAATAGGAAGGGGATGAGTGATGCAGCGCATTCCGGTCATAAGCAGCAACTGTGCGTCGGTCGGTTATGACCCGACCACAAGAACTCTCGAGGTTAACTTCATCTTGGCGATCGACAGCCCGGATTCGTACGGGTCACGGCATCGGCGATCTGCTTGTCTGTCATCGATGTCATCCGAAGCGCAACACCTCGGGACTTGCGCAGTCGGCTGACTGTGTTCCGGTGACAGCTGGATCGCACAGTAAGTTCGTAGATCTTCTCACCCACCCCCACCAAAGCAGAAAGCGGATCCACAATTTGTGGACCCGCTTTCTTGTTACCGTGGTTTGTTGTGTCAAAAGTCCTAGGGAAGCTTGTACTTCAGCTTGTAAGCGAACAGAGCCAAGAGCCAGCCTATAAGGGTGAATACTCCCGCCACCGCAAATGGAACCACATATGTGCCGGTTGCGTCGTAAAGCCTGGCTCCAACCTGTGGGCCAAAGAATGCAGACACACCGAATGCCGTGAACACCACACCATAGATGGCACCTAGATTCTTTACTCCGAATGACACGGTGGTCAGTACCGGGAACAATCCCAGGGTTACAGCGAAACCGAAGCCCAATATAAACGCGCTTATGTACAGGGTAAGGGCGCTAGTGGCAAAGGTGTTGAAGGCAAAGTAAGTGGCTGCGGTGATCAGGTATGTGCCGAGCATCACGTTGACGGGCCCGATCTTCTCGGCTAGATAGCCTGCAACCGGTCGGCCAAATCCATTTGCCAATCCAAAGAAGGTCATTGCGAGAGCGGCCGTTGTTTTTTCGAGTCCCAGGATTGAGACTCCGTAAGGGGCAACGTGGGTCATGGCCATCAACCCACCGAAGATGATCAATACGAACCCTATCCATATAAGGTAGAGCTTGGGTGTTTTCATTGCTTCAGCTAAGGTGGCTTCTGTTCGAGGCGCAAGCAAGCCGTTGCCGTTCGCCCCTGGAGAGCTGTCCCAACCTGGTGGCGACCAGCCTGGCGCGGGCAATCTTATCAGCCAAGCAGCAAAGAATGTAACCAAGCTGGTGATAATACCCAGCACCAAAAAAGTGTTGGGGATTCCCACTGTAGCAATCAGACGGGTTATCCAGGGCGCAAACACTGCCGAGGCGATTCCAAAGCCGATCAGTCCTACAGTGATTGCGAACCCAACTCGATCTGGGAACCATTTCCGGATTGTGGGTACCGCGACACAGTATGCAAGACCACATCCAAGTCCACCGATAACTCCGTATGTAAGAACCAACCACCATACGTCGGTGAAACGCTCAACTTGTGTTGCAAGCAGATATCCGATCAGGAAGAGTACGCCTCCAGAAACGGCGACCACCCTGGGGCCGTACTTATCTTGCAACATGCCACCGAATATCATTGTCACGCTAAACACTGCAAGATAAATCGACACCGGCATAGCCGCCTGTGCCCTGGTCCAGCCATATGTCGTCTCCAGTGGCACAATAAAAACGCCCCACGCATACGCGATTCCGCCCATCAGGGTCAGCAGCAACCCGGCGATCGGTATACTCCACCGGGATACAATATATGTGGGCGGACTCGTTGCTACAACCGTACTTGACATTTCTCCACTTCCTTCCAGGACGAATAACCACGGCTCCATACGTACTAGCCTTGGCATAAAGTTAGGCGTGTTTCGCAATTCAGGCGATAAATCTGTCGCATAAGGGCGCATTCTTCGGGCAAAGGCGCTCTAGTGGCGGTCTGCGGTAAATCCGAGGGATGCCAATCTTGGCAGATACCGTTCACCGACCGGTTTCTACCGCTTAAGCGAGTTGCTCGCGGGTTTGGTGGTTAGCGCGATTACTTTAGGGCACACTGCGAAAAGTCGTATAATGTCCAATGTGCGTGGTTGCCTATCGTATGGCTATCGCTATTTGCAGAGGGAGAGGGATCTATGGAGGTATTGTTAGGCTTTTTGTCAAAGTTTTTTGAGATGCTGCAGACGCCCACTCTTGCTTTCCTTATACTTGGAATGCTTGTCGCCGCTGTCAAAAGCGAGCTACGTATTCCTGACGCGGTATATCAATTTACCGTCTTTGTTCTGCTAATGCGAATCGGCTTGAACGCTGGTATGGAGATGCGTAATGCCGATATCTCGGCAATCTTGCTCCCTGCCCTGATCTGTGTGGTAATAGGAATTGTAGTGGTGCTGGTAGGTTCGGCGATACTGACGCGCCTTCCGGGAGTCAAGCCTGTAGACGCGATAGCCACTACCGGCTTGTTTGGTGCAGTCTCCTCCGGAACCTTCATCGCAGGAACACTTGCTTTGGAGGATGCCGGAATAGCGTTCGAAGGCTGGGTTGCGGCGCTATATCCATTCATGGATACTCCAGCGCTGGTCACCGCGATCGTTCTTGCTAACCTTCATCTGAAGAAAAAATCCGGGACGGCCCAAGGCGTGAGCATCCTCGCAATTACCAAAGAGACGTTTCAGGGAATGGCGGTAACAACTCTTTTTGCGGGAATACTTGTGGGTCTATTGGCGCAGCCAAGTGCGGTTTTCGAGGGTTTTTACGATCAGCTCTTCATCGGCTTTCTGTCTGTCTTGATGCTGACACTGGGCATGGATGCCTATAGTAGTTTGAGAGATCTTTTTAAGGTCGCTCACTGGTATGCTCTTTATGCTGCCGTAGCTCCATTAGTGCACGGCTTGGCGGGATTCGGCCTTGGATATATCGCACACTTGCTGGTCGGGTTCTCGCCGGGCGGGGTTATCATGCTCGCGATTCTTGCTTCTTCCAACTCCGATGTATCTGGCCCTCCAACACTTAGAAGCGGTATCCCCTCGGCTAACCCTTCGGCATATATTGGAAGCTCGACGGGTGTAGGAACCCCGGTTGCGATTGGTATCGGCATCCCCTTGTTCATGTATTTGGGAAAGGTAGTCTTCGGGATATAGTATGAATATGCCGATAAGGCAATTCCCTACACAGATTTTCGTTGAAATCGCGCTGTGCATAGCGTTGGCAGCGGTTTTGAACGCGGTCAGAATTTTTCAGATGCCTTATGGTGGCACCGTTTCGCTTGTGATGTTGCCATTGATAGTCATTGCTTTGCGGCGCGGTGTTCTGGCCGGAATGATTGCAGGAGCGGGATACGGATTGATTGAGCTCATGATCGAGCCGATGATCGTCCATCCCGCTCAGGTGCTGCTCGACTATCCTCTCGCATTTGGCGCCCTTGGTCTTGCTGGGATATTCCATGCCAAGTGGCAGCGTGGCGTATTGGCCAACCGCGCCAAAGATGCGATTTGGTCCGCAGTTCTGCCTGCCGTGATCGTTGCAACGTTTGCGCGCTACGTATTCCACGCTGCTTCTGGATATATCTTTTTTGCAGAGTACGCGCCCGAGGGACAGCCGGTGATCGTTTATACGCTGCTTTACAATCTCTTTGTCCCAGTATCTGCCTTGGGTGTTTTCGCAGCGGCGGCGGTTGTGTTGCCCGCCCTTGCCAGGCATGGTTTTCCTCAATCTGATAGTCGGAGCTCGAGATGATGGGCCAGGAGTGCACTTTGGTTGCAGCGGCCCCTTATGTTACCGCCTCCGCATACAAAAGCGTCATAGCCGAGGCAAAGTGTCTGATCGCCGTTGATGGCGGAGTCGACCTGTGCAAGGCTCTTGGGCGAGTTCCGGATGTCGTAATAGGCGATTTCGACTCCGCTACCCTGGATGGGATTGAGTGGGCGGAAGCCTCCAGAGCAAAGATAGTGCGCCTTTCGACAGATAAGGACTTTAGCGACCTGGATGCAGCACTGAAGTACGCAGCGGATATGGGCTCCCCGCGCGTTAACGTGACGGCTGCATTTTCTGGACGGCTGGATCATTCACTGGCATGCGTTGGATCGCTTTTCAGGCATGCCCACCTGAGTCCGAGGATATCTGAGCCTGGCTTTCATGGATGGATTTTAGCGCCTTCTGGCTTGAGCACTCTTTCTCTTTCAATGATCGGTCAAACTGTATCGATTGTTACCGCGATTGGGGAGGCCACAGTTTCCCTGGATGGCTTTCGCTATCCGCTTTCCAGAGGCGTGATCGACCCGCTATCATCGTTTGCTATAAGTAATGTTGTGGAGAGATTTGATTCGAGGATCACGGTGCACTCGGGTGTGATTCTGGTGACGCTAATGTCTTTGACCGACATTTGAGGTATGCTTGATCTGTGCTTGGCGCTTGATCTTGAAGGAGGACTTGGGTCTGTGCGAGAGGGGGTAGTAGTCACGCCTGGCTGCCGCAGTATGCCCATAGCGCCTGTCGAAACTGGAGCTAGTGAGCTATTAACAGAAAGCGCTCGCGCTAGACTACGCCTGTACAGTGCACCATCTCTTGACGCCAAGGGTGGGGAATCGATGAAAGCTAGTCGCACCCAGCCTGCTCTTTTCGATCCAGTGGATAGTTCCGCTGTAATCTGCGCTTTTTTTGATTTCTCCAGATCCTACATTTCAGCTGTAAGCGCCAATCTTTGGATATTGGATTCAGATCGCGGTCGAGTTCATATCATCGCATCGTGCGATGAAAAGGGCGGGGTTGTTGCGCAGCAGCTTTCCGACGGAGACATCGTTCTTGAAGCGCTGGAAAGCGGTATGTCGATACTGCGCGCAGCACCCGAAACAAGCACGCACGGGGAGTCATCGGGGCTTTGGCAGTATGCTATGCCACTTGGCTCTGGCACGGTTCGAGGCGTAGTGACCCTTGGCATAGAATCGGATACCCTGCCGGAGATAGAGCGATTTGAGCAAGCAGTCGAGCATCACAGGATGGTTCTCCTCGGCGCCCTTGCTTTTCATTGCACTCAAGCGCGGGAGGACTCTGTACGTGCCTTATCCCTGGGAATTCAGGAGCTGGCCACTGCAGTTGATTCCGAGTCGATATTGCGTGTCGCACTCAATCACGCGATGGCTCTCCTCAAGGGTCATACCGGTAGCATCATGTTGCTCGATGGAGACAGACAGGTGCTGCGAATTGCTATTTCTCGCGGCCTACCACAGGAGTTGAGCAGCCGAACGACTGTAGCGGTTGGTGAGGGCGTATCCGGTTGGGTCGCTGCTACAGGAAAACCTTTGGTCATCGAAGACGTCGCCAAGACCGGACGTGCCAACGGCGGGCGACACGGGGTCCTTATCGCCCTTTCCTCGCCAATTATGGATGACTCTGGTCTTATCGGCGTGATCAATATAGGCAGAAAAAGCCAGGAAGGCTTTTTGAGCCATCAGCGGGAACATCTGAATATGTTTCTGACGCATCTTGCCACCGCCTTGCGAGTGGCAGATGGATCAAGGCGCTCTCGGCAAACACATTTAACCACACTGAAAGCATTAGCTTTGGCTTTGGAGTTGAACTATCCGCATGCTGCGGGCGGGAAGAGCCGGGTAGTCGAGTGGTCATCGCGACTCGGAATCGAGCTTGGCATGGCACCTGAAGACCTGGAGGCGCTGGAAGTGGCGTCCGTGCTGTACGACATGGGTATCGATTTTTCGGCGCTCGCAGGTGGCTCCGGTGGGCCGTTGACCACATACGAACGAGGATTATTGATGATGCATCCTCTGCTCGCCGCTGAGATCCTTGAGAAGGCCAATGTGATGCAGGCAGCCATACCGATCGTCCTTCATCATCATGAGCGGTTTGATGGCAGTGGTTATGTGGCGAGATTGGCCGGAACTGAGATTCCGCTTGGAGCCAGGATTCTGGCCGTCACAGACGCTTTTGCGGCCATGACCGCTCATCGACCATATCGCCGGGCCATGACGTCTACAGAGGTCATCCAAGAACTCAAGAGGTGCGCCGGCACGCAGTTTGACCCAGCTATCGTTGAGCTGTTTTGCCCGATGATAGATACAGGTCACGCTTCCTGCTGATTGGCGCCAGACGCCGCGGAGATGGCTTAGCCCTGACTACACCCGGTTTAGCCGCGCTGAATCTTGCCGGCTTTCATGCACTTGGTGCATACATTGACCTTTTTAGTGCTGCCCTCCACTATCGCGGTGATCTTTTGAATGTTTGGAGTAAACATACGATTGGTCACACGATGTGAATGGCTGACATTTCTGCCCGCACTTGGATGCTTACCGCATATGCAACATACCCTAGACACACCAGGCTCCATTCATCGAAATCAAGTCAAGGTTTACTTGAGCTACAAGTTGTCGTCGCCACTCGGCGCAAAGCCTGAAGACGATAACATAACAAGAAGTGCATCCGCAAGAATACGGCTTTCGATTATACTTCACTGGACATCTGAGCCAGATATCGCCGAGGAGGTAGGTATTTTCTGATGGACCAGACTATTGACGGTCAAATAAGCATCGCTAACGAGGTGCTCGCAGATATTGCGGGCTATGCAGCACTTGAGTGCTATGGGGTTGTCGGTATGGCTAATCCATCCGTTCGCGACGATGTAGCGCAGGTGCTTTCGAGAGATAAACTCAGAAAAGGCGTTCGTATCTCGACAGGAACTGAGGGTGCGATCGTTCACCTGCACGTCATCATCGAGCATGGCACCAAGCTGGCCGAGGTCTCACGCAATCTCGCTGACAGGGTTCGTTATGTTCTAACTTCGATCGGTGATGTCTCTGTTGAGTCTGTGGAAGTTCACGTACAAGGCATAAAGGTTCGCAAATGATCGAGGCCAACGTAGCAGACCCATCCCCGAAATCTATTGCAAGCGTCCTCGTCAGAGCAGCTGCGGCGGCACTCTCCGATCGCGTCGAGGAGGTCAACCGACTAAACGTATTTCCCGTTCCCGATGGCGACACCGGGACCAATATGTCTCTAACGATGGAGGCGGTAATTTCGGCGCTTACCGCTCTTCCTGACGACGCTGACATTCCAGCGGTATGCAAAGCGATCACTCATGGGTCACTAATGGGCGCGCGAGGCAACTCAGGCGTGATTCTGAGTCAGATCATACGAGGTTTGTGTGAGTCCTTTGCTGCCGAGACGCTCATTGACAGCGGCGTGGTTGCCTCGGCGCTGCAACGCTCGGTCGAAGTTTCGTTTCAGGCAGTCAGGAAGCCAGTTGAGGGCACTATACTGACGGTTCTGCGCGACACGGCAAAGAAAGCGAAGGAAGTTCATGGCCTCGGCGCCTCTCTCGATGAACTGCTGGAGGCATCCGTTCAAGAATCGTTCGAATCGGTGAAACGAACACCCGAACTGCTCCCGGTACTGAAAGAGAACAATGTTGTGGATGCCGGCGGATATGGCCTGGCCATCCTCGGCGAGGGACTACTTGCCGCCTATGAGGGCAAGGAGGTTATCGTTCCCGATGTTTCGATAGCGGGTGCCTCCGGCCTCTTAATAGAGGTAGTGGACGACTGGGACGACAGCGAATATCTGTACTGCACAGAGTTTCTTCTCTATGGCGAAGATATCGACAAGGACGCCGTTTCAGATTTCGTTCAGGAGCATGGTGGCTCTGAGCTGGTCATTGGGGATCAGGGGCAGTACAAGATTCATGTCCATACCGATTCCCCCGGGGCTATCTTGTCGTATATGACGACGATCGGCGAGATATCCGATGTCCACGTCAACAATATGCGCCGGCAAAGCGCGCAGCGCTCAGAAGGTATTGCTGCTGCGGCAAAAAGTGAACCTCACAAGCCGATTGGCATTGTAACCGTGGCGTCCGGTGATGGTATCTCGGCAATATTCAAAAGCCTCGGCGTAGATCAGGTCGTCAGCGGGGGTCAGACGATGAATCCTTCAACGGCCGAGCTGCTCAAGGCCGCTTCCCGGATAAGCGCGGACTCGGTCATAATCCTGCCTAACAACAAGAATGTCATAATGTCTGCTCGGCAGGCAGCCGAACACGCCGAATTCCCAATCTCTGTGGTTCCGACTCGCTCGATTCCTCAAGCACTTACGGCCATACTCGAGATGGACCCTGGCCTGTCACTTGAAGAGAACGTCGCTAATATGGCTGAAGCGATCGAGGGTGTCAGAACCGGGGAGATAACTACTGCGATAAAAGATTCCAAGGCCAACGGCCATGTCATCAAGAAGGGCGATATCATTGGCATCGCCGATGACCAGATTGCGGTGGTTGGCGCGGATGTGTTCGACGTCGCCGAGCAGCTCGTGGCTGTAATGATCGGAGATTTACAGACTCTTACGCTCTTTGCAGGCGAGGAGTTTTCGGATGAGCAGATGGAGGAATTGAGAATTCGCATTCAAGAGACATATCCCAAGGTTGAAGTCGAAACCTACCGTGGCGAACAGCCTCTTTACCCGATAATTATCTCAGCAGAATAGTGGGACGAATGGAGGCTACGATGGGGAAAGTTGGATTGGTGTGCGACAGCACATGTGATTTAGGGCCAGTGTGGTGTGATGCGAATGACATCAAGATGGTTCCGCTCAAGGTCCTCTTTGGCGAAGAAACCTTTAGGGACTGGCTAGATCTCTCGCCCAAGCAGTTCTACGACAAGCTCGTGACCACAAAGACGCTCCCCAAGACATCTCAACCGTCACCCCTGGAGTTCAGCGAGGTCTATGCCGAGCTGGCTCGGCAGGGCTGCGAGGAAATCGTGTCCATCCATCTTAGTCAGGCTATATCCGGGACTTGTGAATCCGCGCGTATGGCCGCCGATGATGCCTCGGTGCCGGTTCGGATCGTCGATACAAAAGCGGTCAGCCAGGCTACCGGGCTTGCGGTCAAGAGTGCGGTCGAGGCGAGGAACTCAGGAGTAAGCGGTGAGGAGGTCGAGGCTAGAACGCTAAAGGTCGTCTCTCAGACCCGTATGTTCTTTGTCCTGGATACACTCGAGTACCTGGTCAAGGGTGGTCGTGCCGGCAAAGCTCAAGGACTCGCCGCATCACTTCTCAATATCAAGCCAATCCTCACGCTTACTCCGGAGGGCGTGGTCGCGCCCTTCAAAAAGGTCAAAGGCACCCGCAAGGCTATGCACGAGATGGTGACACAACTTGTTTCGGACTCTAAGGCGCTGGGTCCTTTGAAGGTCACAATCTTTCAAGCCGACGCGCCCGATCTTATCGGTGAATTTGAAAGTCTGGTCAAAGAGGCTGATTTTGAGTGCGAGATCGAAGTAGGCGGTTGGGTAGGCTCTGTAATCGGCACATACGGCGGGCCGAATGCGATTGGCTGTGCGTATCACCCTATTGCATAGGAGTATCCGGTGTCACAAGCAGGGTCTGGCTTGCGCTTGCATGCGTTAGAGGTGCTTGACGCTCCTATCCGCACCGTCAGGCAGGTCAGTCTCGCTCGTGCTGACGGGTTTGCGCGGCTCGGAATCACCACGGTTCGAGATCTCCTCGAGCACTTGCCTCATCGATACATCGACTTTCGACAGCTCTGCCTTGTCAAGGAGTTGCAATCTGGCGTCGAAGCGACCGTGCTTGGAACAGTTATGGAGATCCACATCAAGACCCCCAGGCCGAAGCTTTCTATTCTGGAGGTTGCGATATCCGACGATGCCGGCGGCGTGCTAGTTGGAATCTGGTACAACCAGGATTACATGAAAGATCAATTCGCTCCCGGCGACAGGGTTGCGTTCGCCGGGATCCCCAAGTTCGAGTTTGGAATGATGCAGATCAGGCGACCGTTCGTTGAGAAACTGGATAGCGAATATGATGCATTGAGTCTGAATCGCATCTTCCCAGTGCATCGCTGCACCGAGGGCCTCACCACAAACTGGATTCGCAAGATAGTCTCGAACGCGTTGAGCGAAGGCATCTACGTCCCAGACTATCTTCCTGCACGAATACGTATCGCTCGACAACTCATGTCTAGGGGGCAGGCTTTCCAGTCGGCCCACTTTCCTCAAGATCAGGAGGCGCTTCTCGCCGCGAAAAAGCGATTTGTCTACGACGAGTTGCTCTGTTTGCAGCTTGGATTGGCCATGCGTCGGCATCGACTCGGCCATAACCGAGTTGGGTATCCGCACACTATCGATGGGCCTTTTGTCCGCCGGCTTCCCGATCTCTTGTCATTCGCTCTAACCTCGGGTCAAAAGGAGGCCATAGGGGAAATACTCGGTGACATGGCGGATACAAAGCCGATGAACCGCATGCTTGTAGGTGATGTTGGTACCGGCAAGACCCTCGTTGCAGCCCAGGCGCTTGCGGCGGCGGTTGATTCGGGAAAACAGGCTGCGATAATGGCGCCAACCGAAGTGTTGGCAAATCAGTACCGCATCAGTCTGGGGCATCTTTTTGATCAACTAGGGATCGAATGGGCGCTTCTCACAGGCTCGACTCCGAAGGCGCAAAAGGAGGAGGTTCTCCAGAAAGTCGCCGACGGCAGGATCGACGTTTTGCTTGGAACACACTCTGTTATCGGCCCGGGCGTAAAGTTTTGCGATCTAACTCTCGCTATCGTCGATGAGCAGCACCGTTTCGGGGTCAACCAGAGGCTGGGCTTGCGCAATAAAGGTGCCGCCGTTGACCTGCTTGTGATGTCAGCAACTCCGATCCCGCGGTCACTCGCCCTTACTTTTTATGGTGATTTGGCAGTCTCATACTTAAAGGAGAGGCCCGGAAATCGCGGTGACCTGCATGTCAAAACCGAGTGCATCCCAAAATCCCGAAGAAATCAGGCGTATAAAGCGATTCGGCAGGCTGTTGCACAGGGACGACAGGCTTACATCATCTGCCCACTCGTCGAGGAGCAGGCCAAATCGGATAGCAGGTCGGCACTGAAAGAAGTGCAGCGGCTGAAGGCGAGTGTGTTTCCTGATTTACGCTTAGGAATACTCACTGGAAGAATGCGTCCCATCGAAAAAAGCGATGTCATGGAAAGATTCAGGGCAGGGACTATCGATGTCCTTGTTGCAACTACCGTTGTTGAGGTCGGAGTGGATGTGCCCAATGCCACTGTGATGATAGTGGAGGATGCGGAGCGATTTGGTCTCGCACAGCTACATCAGTTGCGTGGACGGATAGGAAGGGGAGAGCACCCCGGGCTCTTTTTTGCTTTCGCCGATCCTAGGACTTCTGCTGGCCGAACAAGGATGAAAGCTTTGGAATCTTCGACCGACGGATTTTTCCTCGCACAAAAGGATCTTGAGCTTCGTGGGCATGGTCATCTGTTTGGCGAGAGACAATCGGGTTTGCCGGAGCTCAGGTTCGCTTCTTTGACAGACGACGCTGATTTGGTAGAGATTGCCAGAAATGACACCCTCTCCATCATCCAAGAGGATCCTGAACTCATGGATCCTGTGCATCGTCCGCTTAGCGTTGAAGTCAAGCAGCGCTTCGGAAGCGCATGGAAGTGGGTGAGCAGCGGATGAGAGTCATCGGTGGGCAATTTGCCTCAAGGCTTATCGCCGCGCCTCCTGGGCGAGCGACGCGCCCTACTCAAGACAGGGTTCGCGAAGGCTTGTTTTCTCGGCTGGATGCATATGAAGCACTCGAAGGTGCGCAGGTGCTGGACGCGTTTGCAGGTTCGGGTGCACTCGGAATCGAAGCGATATCCAGAGGCGCCACCCACGTGACTTTGGTCGAAAGCGATGCGCGCGCGATGCGTGTGCTCAAATCGAACCTTCACTCACTCGGCATAGAAGATTTCGCCACCGTATACAGAAGCGATGCTCTCGCTGCTGGCGTCTTGCCTTTGCTTTGCAATAGATCATACTCGTTGATTCTTCTGGACCCTCCTTATAGAATCGACAAGTCCAAGGTCAAACGCTTTATTGCGAACCTAGATGACGCCGGTGCTCTGGAAGATGGCGCTTTTGTAGCCTGGGAGCACGACGCTTCATCTAGCGTTGACTGGCCGAGTAGATTTGTCTCGCTCGGCGGGCGCGTTTATGGAACCACCGAGATTGACATCGCCGTCTACCGTAAGGAAGAGGAATGAAGCGAGGATTATGTCCCGGAACGTTTGATCCGGTCACATCCGGTCACATCGATATCATCGAGCGCGCGTCTGCGATCCTCGACGAGCTTGTCGTAGGTGTCGCCCATAGCCCCGACAAGGGCGGTGGTCCGTTGTTCCCAGTAGATCAGCGTGTATCGCTTATCCAAGAATCGGTATCACACTTGCCCAACGTGACCGTTAGGGCGTTTAATAGCCTTTTGGTGGATTTTGCGCATGAAGTTGGCGCTTCCATTATTATAAAGGGGTTGCGCGCTGTAACCGATTTCGAGCGCGAGTTTCAGATGGCGCAGTTGAACTACAGGCTTGATAGAAAGATTGAAACCATGTTTGTGATGGCAATACCCGAGTTCATGTACTTGAGTTCGTCGGCGGTCAAGGAGATCGCCGGACATGGCGGATCGGTCGAGGGACTCGTTCCTGACGTCGTGCATGAAGCGCTTCGTCAGCGATTGTTATACCCAAAATAAGGGAGGATCTCTATGGATGTAATGGCCTTGATAGATCGCATCGAAGAAGTCGTGGACGGTGGCCGAAACATACCTTTTTCCAGTGCTAAAATGGTCGATCCGGAGAAGATCTACGAGGTCATAGATGAGATCAGGCTCCAATTTCCTGATGAGATCAAGCAGGCGCGCTGGATAGTCAAAGAGCGCCAGGAGATGCTTGAGGACGCCGAGAAAGAGGCGAACAAGATTCTCGAGGAAGCACGCGACCGTGCAATGGCTATCGCGAGCGAGCAGGAGATAGTCAAGATGTCAGAGCAGCAGGCCGCTGCCATTATGGATGACGCACGCACAAAGGAGCGGGAGATTCGCCTCGGTGCTGAAGATTATGCTGATGAAATGTTGGCCAACCTCGAGGTCAATCTCGGCAAGTTGCTGACAGCTGTGCAGCGCGGTCGCGATCGTCTTCAAGGTAAAGTCTCCGGGCAACGCCAGTAAGGGTCGGTGTATGGATTGGACGCGTCTTATGTTGTCGATGTCGGCGACATCTTGCACGACCTTGGCTCATCTATCGCCGTCAAGGATGAACTGTCGCTAGATGACATTCATTACAACGAGATACTCTTCGTCTTTGACGGACCGGTGCAATTTGATGCCCTGATTACCAACACCGGTGCGGGGCTGGTTCTAAGTGGCGAGGTGTCAGCATCGATACGCACCGACTGTTCAAGGTGCCTCGAATCGTTCGTTTTTCCTCTCGATGCCGATATCGAGGGCTTCTTCACAACACAGGACAAGGCGGCTGAACTGCCCGAAGACCAGGAGTGGGAGCCGGTGCACAACGATGCGGTAGATATTCTTCCGAGCGTGATATCGGCCATTACGATCGAGTTGCCTATTGCGCCCGTTCATGACCCGCAGTGCAGGGGGATATGCCCCGAATGCGGTTGTGACTTGAATGCAAGCACATGCTCGTGCGAGAGTCCGGGTCAATCGCCTAGTCCATTCGAGGGGTTGCGGTCGCTGTTCAAGGACTCAAACTAAAGATCACGGTTGAGCGTATTCTTCAGTATGCTATCATCTACCGCCACATGTTTTTTGCCGAGTAGTTTCGCGGATATTCCGCTGGAAGGAGTATGGGTATCATGGCTGTTCCCAAGAGGAAGAAGGGTCGCGCCAAGACCGCTTCCAGACGCGCCAACCATGTAATTTGCGCGCCGACAAAGTCAGTGTGTTCACAGTGTCACCAGGTAAAGTTGCCGCATCGAGTATGCGCCTCCTGTGGCTATTATAAGAATCAGGAAGTTGTCGACACCAAATAGTCGGTATCTCGGCCGCATGTTTCCGGCCGAGCCCGTACTAACGTAAACACTGCCTAACCAATCAGGGGCCCTAAGGGATGATGTCTGACAGTCAACGTGTTGTGGTCGCTGTTGATGCCGTGGGCGGAGACAATGGCCCAAAGGTCATTCTTGAGGGCGTCGAAGCGGCGCTGACGCACGATCACGCCTTGGAAATTCTGCTGACAGGCCCGCTCGACGCCACTGCGGATTTTGCGGCCAAACATGAGCGTTGTACTGCTGTGGAAACGTCCGAGATAATCGAGATGGACGAGCACCCAGTAAACGCTGTCCGAAGCAAGAAGGATTCGTCGATCGTTGTGGGCTGCAGGTTGGTTCGGGAGGGCAGGGCCCAGGCATTTTTCTCGGCAGGCTCCACCGGCGCTTGTATGGCTGCGGCGACGCTCGTGATGGGGCGGGCCGAAGGTGTGACGCGACCCGCGATAGCCACCGTGATCCCCACTCAGGCCAAACCGGTGATTCTTTTGGACGCCGGGGCTAACGCCGATTGCAAGCCCGAGCATCTTTTGGATTTCGCGTTCATGGGATCAGCCTATGCGCGGATTGTGCTTGGGGTCGCCGAGCCCAGAATCGCCCTGCTCAACATCGGAGAAGAGCCATCGAAAGGATCCGCACTTACCGTAGAGGCGCATCGGCTTATGAGTTCGGTGGTGCCGGGATTTATCGGAAACATCGAAGGTCGCGACTTCGTCTCTGGCTCCGCTGACGTGATCGTTACCGACGGATTTACCGGAAACGTCGTACTCAAGCTGCTGGAGGGCGCGAGTAAATCACTGCTTTCCCAGGTGAAAGACGCCATGACAGGTGATCTCATCTCCATGGCTGCCGCAAGCGTTCTAAAACCAAGGTTACTTGAGCTCAAACGTCGCCTGAACCCGGATACTTATGGCGGCGCTCCACTACTTGGAGTCAAGGGTGAGTGCATCATTGGGCATGGTTCGTCCGGCCCACTTGCGGTTGCATCGGCGATGCGAGTTGCCGCGCAGGCGGTACGGGGAGGACTTTCCGAGGAGGTCGCTCGTATGTTGCGTGGAGCTTCCGACGGATGATGCGGCCATCTGAGCAGCCACGCTTCGCCGAGATCGCCGGAATCGGCTCTTACTTGCCCGAGCGGGTACTAACCAACGCCGAGCTTGAAGTTATGGTCGATACCTCCGATGCGTGGATCAAGGCACGCACGGGCATCAGCGAACGAAGAATCGCTGCACCCAATCAGGCAAGTAGCGATCTTGCGGCAGAAGCCGGGTCCCGCGCGCTGGCCGACGCAGGATTGTCTGCCGAGGACTTGGACCTGATCATCGTCGGAACTTCAAGTCCCGATATGGTGTTTCCCTCTACCGCTTGCCTGACTCAAGCAAAGCTCAATGCCACTTGCCCCTCTTATGACCTCAATGCGGCGTGTACGGGATTTGTGTACGCACTTCAAGCGGGTGTCTCGGCTATCGAGTCGGGCAGGGCCGATGTCGTTTTGGTGATCGGCGCTGATGCACTGAGTAGGTACGTCGACTTTACCGATCGCTCTACCTGTGTGCTCTTCGGCGATGGTGCGGGAGCTGTTGTGCTACGAGCCTCTCAAGCCGCAGGTGTGCTCGGCATTGCGCTCGGATCTGATGGCACCGGCTCCGAACTGTTGAAAGTACCCTCAGGTGGCTCGGCGATGCCGATCACTCACGAGTTGATCGCCCGCAAGGCGCAGTACATCAAGATGAACGGCAATGAGGTGTTTCGTTTTGCGGTAAGGGCGATCCCGAAAGTCACGCGTAAAGCGCTTGAGCTCTCCGATCTATCAATAGGTGATATAGATTGGCTCATCCCGCATCAGGCCAACCAAAGGATACTCGACACGATAGAAGCCCGTTTGGGTATAGAACATGAAAGGGTGTTTACCAACCTTGCCAGAACCGGGAATACGTCGGCCGCATCAATACCTTTGGCCCTTGATGAACTGTATACTGGCGGCAATCTGAGGCACGGGAACCATCTGGCGTTAGTTGGATTTGGGGCTGGCCTTACATGGGGCGCCGCCATCGTCCGTTGGACAAAATAACTCTCAAAATGAGAAGGAGTGAATATGGCTTTTCGCACACGACTGACAAAGATCCTCGGGATCGAGCATCCCGTTATTCAAGGCGGAATGGCCTGGACTGCCACCGCTGAGCTTGCAGCCGCAGTAAGCCAGGCAGGCGGTTTTGGTATCATCGGAGCGGGTCACATGCCCACAGATATACTTCGTGATCAGATCCGCCAGGCGAAAACTCTGACTACTAAACCGTTCGGCGTGAATCTCATGCTGCTGACCCCTCACATTGACGACATAGTGACCATGGTTCTTGAAGAACGGGTTTCTGCGGTGACAACAGGAGCTGGCAACCCCGGAAAGTACATGGATGCGCTAAAGGAGCGGGGAATAAAGGTCCTTCCGGTCGCGCCAAGCGTTGCGCTGGCCAAGCGACTTGAGTCGATCGGCGCCGATGCAATCATCGGCGAAGGTATGGAGGCAGGCGGCCACATAGGGGAGCTCACAACGATGGCGCTCACCCCGCAACTGGTCGACGCCGTTAGTGTCCCGGTGGTAGCGGCTGGCGGTATCGCTAATGGCCGCGGGATGGCTGCGGTTTTTGCGCTCGGCGCGGAAGGTGTCCAGATCGGCACCAGATTCATGTGCGCCGAGGAGTGCATGATACATCCCGACGTGAAGGCCAGGATACTCAAGGCCAAGGATCGAGACACGGTCGTTACAGGATACTCCACCGGTCATCCGGTTAGAGTGCTCAAGAACAAGCTCTCTCGAATCATCTCCGATTACGATCGCGAGAACAGGCCCGATGATATCGAGAAGCTAGGTAGCGGGAAGCTCGCTTTGGCTATGCGCGAAGGTGACCTTGAGATGGGCTCTTTGATGGCTGGTCAATCCTCGGCTATGGTATGTAAGATTCAACCTGCAGCCGAGATTATTGACGAGATCGTCTCCGAGGCTGCGGAAGTCATCTCTAAAATGCAAAGGTTGGTCGAGTGCTAACGAGTGCAACCTCATCCGTCATGGTCTTTCCCGGCCAGGGGTCGCAGTATCCTGGGATGCTTGATCTTGTCCCGGAAAATGACACTCTTGACCGCCTGATTGATGCTGCCGAGGCTCTATCCGGCGCTGATCTGCAAGCTTTAGGTACATCGGGCGATATCGACCCTGTCATTCTCACAGACACGCGTATCTCCCAGCCGCTGATATATCTTTCCGCCTGGGCATGGGGTATCGCAGTGCTCGACTCGGGATTGGAGCCCGTAGCCGTTGCCGGCCACAGCCTTGGTGAGTTCGTGGCACTATCGATTGCCGGAGTCTTTTCGGTGGAAGCCGGGCTCGAGCTGGTGGTGGCCCGCTCACAGTTGATGGCCGAGGCCGCCGCTGCTAACCCTGGAGCCATGAACGCTGTTCTCGGTATCGACAAAAAAACGCTTACTCCATATCTGGATGGAATTGAAGATGTGTGGATCGCAAATGACAACTCCGCCAAGCAGGTTGTCATCTCGGGTAGCGCGCAGGGCATACATCGGGCATCGGAGATTTTACTCAAGGAAGCTAACTGCCGAGTGATTCCACTCAAAGTTTCCGGGGCGTTTCATACGCCGATGATGCAGTCGGCATCCGATGCGTTCGAGGAGATGCTCATCCGGACCGAGTTCAAGGACGCCTCTATCCCCGTAATCCAAAACGTAGATCCTGAAGTGGGGTCCAACGCAGAGGACATTCGGTCCCGCCTGATCAAGCAGATGACCTCACCTGTGCAATGGGTCGAAACGATGAATATCATATCCAGCTATGCTCCCGTTGTGATGGTTGAAGCGGGGCCTGGTACGGTACTGAACGGACTCGCCAGGGACATACCTGGGGTTACACGAGTGAGTGTGGAGTCCGTCGGACTCGAATATATTCTTGAGGAGGTGATCTCGCAGTGATTGATCTTTCAGGCAGGGTTGCTTTAGTCACGGGCGCCTCCAGGGGTATCGGAGCCGCTGTTGCCAAGGTGCTTGCCTCTTGTGGGGCGGCAGTTGCCGTGAACTACGCCGGCAGCAAGGAAAAGGCTGAACTGGTGGCCGCCGATATTCGCAGCATGGGCGGAAGCGCGGTACCGATTATGGCCGATATTACAGTGCCGGAATCCGCAAAACTTCTGGTAGACACTACGATCTCTGAGCTCGGAGGCCTTCACATTGTGGTCAACAACGCCGGCTTGACTCGAGACGGCTTGATAGCCCGCATGAGCGACAGTGATTGGAGTGAGGTTATCGCGACCAATCTTACCGGGACCTTCAACGTAACCCGGGCTGCAGTGCGACACCTCATGAAGCAACGCTCAGGCTCCATCGTAAACATAACTTCGGTGGTAGGTCTGAGCGGAAATGCGGGTCAGGCCAACTACTCGGCAGCCAAAGCGGGAATCATCGGCCTGACGAAATCGACGGCTCGTGAGCTTGCCAGCCGTGGCATTCGTGCCAATGCCGTTGCGCCAGGATTCATCGACACCGACATGACTGCGACACTTCCCGATAGCGTTCGGGATCAAGCGCTTGCCAGTATCGCCCTAAACACATTTGGCGCAGGCGAGGATGTAGCCTATGCAGTCGCTTTCCTTGCCTCAGATCAAGCTCGATACATCACCGGCCAGGTACTGGCCGTTGATGGAGGTATGACCTTTTCATGACATAGAGTGTTGTGGTATTCATTGTTGCCGTAAAGACCAGGAAAGGGAGATGTTACGTGGAAACAGAAGAAATTTTTGAGAAGGTAAAAGAGGTTGTCACCGAGCAGCTCAATGTCGATGAAAGTACAGTCACGGAGGAGGCGTCCTTCATCGATGACTTAGGCGCTGATTCATTGGACATCGTTGAGCTTGTGATGGCTCTTGAGGAATCATTTGGAATTTCGATTCCCGATGAAGAAGCCGAGAGCATCAAGACGGTCGGCGACGCGGTTTCATATATAGAGGCAAACGCCTAGATGATGTCATCGTTGACAGTTGGAAACGTCACCGCAAGGTTGCCGATAGTGCAAGGCGGGATGGCCGTAAGGATATCCATGGCGCCTCTCGCCGCGGCTGTGGCCAAGGCAGGCGGAGTCGGAGTTATAGCAGGCTCGGGGATGACCCCGCACGAGCTTGCCTCCGAGATCAGAAAAGCCAGGGAGCTCTCCGGTGGAGACGGGATAATCGCCGTCAACATAATGGTCGCCGTTGCGGCGTTCAAGGAGTTGGTTTCTGTCGCGCTTGCCGAGGGAATCGACATGGTTATCGCCGGCGCCGGGTTTTCACGCGATGTATTTCAGTGGTGCAGCGAGGCGGGTGTTCCGTTAGTTCCCATTGTCGGCTCGGCAAGAGTTGCGCAGCTCTCTGAGAAATTTGGCGCAGCCGCGGTTATCGCCGAAGGATTTGAGGCCGGAGGCCACTTAGGCACCGAAGATCCCCTTGAAATTCTGCTCCCGAAAATTGTCTCGGCGGTTCAACTTCCAGTCATCGCTGCTGGAGGTATCGCAACAGGCTTTGATATCAAGCGCTTTCTTGACTTGGGCGCCGCGGGAGTCCAGATGGGCTCCATGTTCGCCGCTACCGTAGAGTCATCTGCATCCGATGAGTTCAAGCGTATGTATGTCGACTCGACCGCTGAAGATATTGTGCTTGTAAAAAGCCCCGTGGGCCTCCCTGGACGCGCGATTCGAAACCCTTTCTCAATCAGGTTGGAGCGAGGCGACTATCCCGAAATCGGTCACTGCAGGGGATGTCTGAAGAAGTGCGGCCGAGAGTATTGTATAGTCGACAAACTTATCAGAGCTCAGCAGGGCGATGTCATCGAGGGTCTGGTTTTTGCCGGAAACTCCGCGATTCAAGTTAGTGATGTCCCGACCGTATCGGAGCTGATCGATCGTCTGGTATCCGAATATGAGGCCGCGTCTGGCAAGGTGGCTTCTCAAGGAGTCTAAAGATTATGAGAAGAGTCGTTGTTACTGGACTTGGCGTGGTCTCTCCTGTTGGAGTCGGCGTCGACCGCGCCTGGGATTCGATGATCGCCGGACGCTCCGGGATCGGCCCAATCACCCACTTCGATGTTACGGACTTTTCAACCAGGTTCGGCGGTCAGGTCGATGGATTTGATCCGACCGAGTGGCTAAGCCCTAAGGAAGCCAGAAGGTTATCCCGGTTTCAGCAGTTCGCGGTTGCCGCCGCAGATGAGGCGATAGCTCACTCCGGGCTGACGATCACAGATGAAATCTCCGAGCGCGTCGGGGTGATTGTCGGCGCCGGAATCGGTGGACTGGCGACGATGGAGGAGCAAACTGCGGTTCTGCTGAAGAGTGGGCCTGGTCGTGTCAGCCCGTTTCTCGTGCCTATGATGATCATCGATCTTGCTGCGGGGCACATTTCCATCCGCCATAACCTGCGAGGCATAAACTACGCTCCTGTCTCGGCATGTGCGACAGGAAACCACGCAATTGGAGAGGCGGCGGAGTGCATCAAGCGCGGCTCTGCCGAGGTGATCGTCGCCGGCGGTTTCGACTGCGGCCTCACACCTTTAGGGCTCGCCGGATTCTCGTCCGCCAGAGCGCTTTCCGCGCGCAATGACGATCCCCAGGCGGCTTCTCGGCCATTCGATGTCGGCCGCGACGGCTTTGTCATCGGAGAAGGCGGGGCCATCCTTATTCTTGAGGAGATGGAGTTCGCCAAGGCCCGAAAAGCACGAATCCTTGCCGAGCTGGTCGGCTATGGCGCATCGGCAGACGCCTACCATATAACCGCACCCGCCCCAGATGGCAGCGGGGCCAAACGCGCAATGAAACAAGCGCTCGAGCAAGCCGGTTTCATGCCATCGGATGTGAGCTACATCAATGCACATGGAACATCTACGCCTCTGGGTGATATAGCCGAGACAAACGCTATCAAATCGGTTTTCGCAGACAGCCTGCCGGTCGTTTCCTCGACCAAGTCGATGACAGGCCACCTGCTCGGTGGAGCTGGAGCTCTGGAGGCGGTTGTATCGGTGATGAGCTTGATGCACGATATCGTTCCACCCACGATCAATCTCGTTGATCCGGACCCCCAATGCGATCTTGACTATGTGCCAAATACAGCCAGGAAGATGACGGTCAACGCGGCGATGAGCAACTCCTTCGGATTTGGTGGTCACAACGCGACGCTCCTTTTCACCAAAGCCCGGCCGTGATGGGCTCTTGATGGCTGCCCTGGATAAAGAGGCTCGAATCGCCGCGCTTGAACTTGCGCTGTCTCATCGCTTCACCAACCGGGAGATCGCATTGCAGGCACTGTCTCATCCGAGCGCTGTGACCGACGGACTCGTTAGCAGTGACTACGAGCGATTGGAGTTTCTCGGCGATGCGGTCATTTCGATGATCGTAGTTGACGAAATATACCGGAAGTTCCCCGCGATGTCCGAAGGCGACATGACCAAGATGAAGATCGCGGTTGTTTCAGGCTCGGTGCTTACAGAAGCCGCCGACGAGCTCGGCTTAGCTGAGCTGTTGATTTTGGGCGGCAGCGAGAGGAACACCGCAAACAGGGGATTGGCGTCTGCTCTGGAGAACTGCTTTGAGGCGGTAGTTGGTGCCGTTTATCTCGATGCCGGATTGCATGAGGCGAAACGATTCGTTCTAAGGACTCTGGCTCACAGAATTACTCCCGAGATATCCGAGATGGCAGGACACCCGAAATCGGTTCTTCAGGAGCGTGCGCAGGCGTGCGGGCTGGAACCCGTCTATGAGATCACCAAAGTCGAGGGACCGCCGCACCAGGCAATATTTTCCGCCAAAGTGATAATCGATGGACAGATTTTGGGTGAGGGCACAGGAAGGTCGAAGAAGGAGGCTCAAGCGCTAGCCGCTGCCACCGCATTGCTTAAGTTTCGCCGATGAAGGAGGCTCACTTTTTCTACCGCGAGAGCGTTAGCGTGGTAGAATTCTGACGCTTTCACCTTTCAATCGGTGGAAGGATCAAGCTTTTACACCGCAACCAGGAAAGGGCCGCATTGCATCTGAAATCTCTCACGCTGAAGGGTTTCAAATCCTTTGCCGACAAAACGGCACTCTCCTTCGAGCCTGGCATATCTGTAGTTATCGGCCCCAACGGATCCGGGAAGTCCAATGTAACAGATGCCGTTTTGTGGGTTCTCGGCGAGCAGTCCGCAAAGGCGCTACGGGGACAAGCCATGGAGGATGTCATCTTCGCTGGCTCCTCGGCACGCAAGGCGTTGGGCGTAGCCGAAGTCGACCTTGTCCTCGATAATACCTGCTCGACCTTGCCTCTCGATTTCTCCGAGATTGCGATAACTCGCAGGATGTATCGTAGCGGGGAGAGTGAGTACCTGCTAAACGGCACGCCATGTCGCCTCATGGACATCCACGAGCTGCTGCACGACACGGGATTGGGCCGGGCAACGTACTCCATCATCAGTCAAGGTCAACTGGAGGAGGTTCTAAGCTCTCGTCCTGAAGACCGGCGGGCGCTTGTAGAGGAGGCAGCCGGCGTACTCAAGCACAAGAGGCGCAGGGAGCGAGCGGTCCGCAAGCTTGCCGGGATCGATAGCTTCATACAGCGTGCGCGCGACCTGATGGGCGAGATCGAGCGACAGCTCAAGCCGCTCGCAAGGCAGGCTACAAGGGCCCAGGATCACCATGTGCTCGCCGAGAAGATCAAGGAAGTCGAGGTTTCCTTGGCCGTTGATGACCTTCGTGCGCTGCAGCAGGAGTGGAACAAGCGAGATAAGGAAGACCGCGAAGCCCAGGCATCCGCCGAGATCGCCCAATACCGCCTCTCAGAAAAGCAAAAGGAGCTTTCGAAGTTTCAGCTGCTTCTTGAGGAGAAGGGCTTGTTTGTCGGAGACCTCTCCGAGCAAAGGCGCAGACTCCAATCGGTGCTGGAGCGATTGAGCTCCGGGCTGCTTCTTCTTGAAGAGAAGGGCAAGAATCTGATCGAGCGGCTCTCGGAGCTGCGCGCGAAAGTTCACCAGAGTCAATCGCGAACCGCCGTGCGTGAATCCGAGCTAGTTTCGTTGCGAGAGAAGCAGCAAGAAACCGATGCTTCACTCAAGGCGCAATATGCTCTCCTCGGAGAGCTTAGGCGTGAGGCCGAAGCCGCTCGCAAAGATCGCCTTGCTGCCGATGAGTCCTTCGCCCAGGCCTCAGGGCAAGCACGGCGGCTGCGAAAAACCCTCGATACCCTGAAAGAAGAGAGCGCGAGAATCGAGCAGAGCGTCGCATCTGCGCAGCTAGAGGCCGAGCTAATCGCGGAGCATCTCAATCAGGTGAAGGAGCAACGCGCCAAGTTGACGGCGACGCTTTCCGCTCGCAGATCCAAGCTTGAACAGGTCGACCAGCAGGTAACGAAACTTACCCGAGACCGGGCCCTTGCAGATGCGGATGTCGACAAGCGCGTTCGTGTCCTCGACAGCAAGCGCCGCGATTTCAGGGATATGCAGGACAAAGTCTCATCACTGCGCGCAGAGGTTCGTGGCCTTGAGGAGGTCGAGAGAGCGTTTGCCTCCGCCGCGCCGGCAGTCGCATGGATACTCTCGCAAGAGCGAAAGTTTCCTGGCATCGTTGGATCATTGGTCGAGCACATATCTGTCTCGCCCGAGTACGAGCAGCTAGTAGAGCACGTTTTGGGCGCCGATCTGTTCGCGTTGCTAGTCGCCGACACAAAGGTTGCCGCCGCGATTGCAAAAGAGCTGAGCGGGCAGACGGCGGGTGAAGTCTCGCTTGTACCTGTCGCGACCGCCGCACAAACGCTTCCTGCCGCACCGGAAGGATTTATCAGGGTTGTCGACCTTATTGAGTGCAAAGATGAGTACCGGCCGGCGCTAAACGCCCTTCTCGGCGATGTTTTGGTTGCAGATGATCTCGCGTCTGCAATGTCGACCGGCCCGCTTTCTGGCCGAATCGCAACGTTATCCGGTGAGACGCTCTGGCCGAGCGGGAAGCTGACTGTAGGAAGGTCGATCTCGGATAGCGCCGGAGTCCTGGAGCGTCAGCGTCGCATGAATGAGCTTACCGATCTAATCGAGGCCGAGGTAGCCAAGGCTGACGAGCTGGAGGCGTCCGTAACTAGCGCCGAGGAGGCGCTTGGGCTTGCTCAGCAGGATGCTTTTGAGCTGGGACAGCAGCTTGCCTCAATCGTTGGCTCTCGCGAATCGCTTCGCGATGAGATCGGCAGACTCGAAAGTGAGCTTTCCGGCCTCAGCGCGGATGAAGCCAGGGGTTCTGCGAGGATTTCGGAGGTAAATGCGAGAACCGAAACCCTGACTCCCAACTTAAAGCAAATCCAGCACGATATGACTTCTACAGTCACCGAGCTTCAAAAGGCCGATGAACTGGTAGCCGACTCTAAGCAGCTGCAGGAGAACAAGTTCCGAGACGAAAGCGCCGTCAATCAGCGTCTGTCGACCTGTCAGGTGGAGATCGCCACCGTCTCCGAGCGCGAGGTTCACCTCAAGCGCCAGATTGCTTCGATCACTGCTGAGCTTTCTGATCTGCAAACAGCCATCGAGGCCGCTCGCCAGAGTGAAGTTGCGCTTGAGCTTTTGCGGCAGCGTGTACAACCCGTCCACGATCTCTATTCAGCGTTACTCGAGCGCGCCGAGCACTGGGCGTCAAAGCTTCTCGACCGCGCGCGCTTTGAGCAAGCTGACTCCCAGAGTTTGCGTGACAGTATTCACTCTGCCCAAGATGAGGTTCGCGCCATCCAAAAGGAGCACGAGGAGATCGCACAAGTAATCGGAGATATCCGGGTGGTCAAAGGCAGGCTTGAAGTTCAAGTGAGCACAGCAGTCAACCGGATTGTCAGCGAACTCAAGGTTCCACTTGAGATTGCGATCGAGCAGCCACCTCTCGACAATCGTGCAGCAACCGAGGAAAAACTCCGAGCGCTCCAAAGAAAGATTGGTGCGATGGGGCCGGTAAACCCTATAGCGGTTCAGGAGCACAAAGCCCTTGAGGAGAGGCTGTCGAGGATATCGGCATCTGTCGAGGACGTAATCGCTTCACGTCAGGCTCTATCAAAGGTCATTGCGGCCATCGACAGAAAGATGAAGATGCGGTTTATCGAGACCTTCGAGGAGGTCGCGATAAACTTCCAGAACATATTCTCGCAACTTTTCCCCGGTGGCTCAGGCGCACTTACCCTGACCGATCCCGATGATTTTCAGGCAACCGGAATCGAGGTCACAGCCCAGCCTCTCGGAAAGAGACTCACCAAGATGTCGCTGATGTCCGGCGGCGAAAAATCACTAACAGCACTCGCACTGCTTTTTGCGCTATATCGGTCGCGGCCTTGTCCATTTTACGTTTTAGATGAGGTCGACGCGGCCCTAGACGACACAAACCTGCGGCGATTCATTGTATTTATCGAATCCATGCGGAAGCAAACGCAGTTTATAGTCATTACACATCAACGCCGCACAATGGAGATGGCCGATGTCTTGTATGGCGCGAGCATGCATGCGGACGGAGTCACAAAGCTTCTGAGTCAAAAACTTCAACGCGAGACGATCGGGAGCAAGACAGATGGTCGCACCCTGGTATAGACGCCTTTCCGATCAGCTTGCAAAGAGCCGTGAGGCTCTAACAGGCCACTTTAACGCCCTCGTTCGAAAACCCATCGTCGATGAGGGGTTTTGGAGTGAGCTCGAAGACGCGCTGATCGCCTCGGATATGGGAGTTACCGCTACCGATGACATCGTTGGCCGACTGCGAAAAATAGCTGTCAGGCAATCTCTACCGGATACCGCATCGGTGCTGAATCACCTCGCACAAGAGATCGCCGATGAGTTTCCGGTGATGGCTGACGATCCGCTTGCAGGAAATGCTGTTGTGCTGATGGTCGGCGTCAACGGCAGCGGAAAAACCACTACCGTCGGCAAACTTGCAAAACAAGCGGTAGATGAGGGCAGGAGCGTTCTTCTCGGCTCTGCTGATACCTTTCGTGCTGCCGCCAACGAGCAACTTGAGGTTTGGGCGGGCAGAGCAGGTGTTCCGGTCATCAGCCGAAGCCGGGGCGAAGATCCTGCCGCGGTTGCTTTTGATACTGTCGAGGAATCGAAGAGCAAGGGTACCGATTTGACCCTGATCGATACCGCCGGACGACTTCACACCTCGATCGACCTGATGCGAGAGCTTGAAAAGGTTCAGCGCGTTGTCAAGCGTACAAGCCAGGTTCCGGTTCGAACAGTGCTCGTGATAGATGCAACAACCGGGCAAAATGGCCTGGCGCAAGCTAGACAGTTTCATTCATCGCTCACTCTTGACGGGCTCATTCTCACCAAGTTGGATGGAACTGCCAAGGGAGGTATCGTTGTCGCCATCTCCAGAGAGCTACAGTTGCCGGTCCTCAGGATAGGCTTTGGCGAGGATATTGAGGATCTGAAGCCCTTTATGCCACTCGATTTCGCCTGTGCTTTAGTTGGCGTCGATCCGCGATGACCGCGCCAGGCAATAACCCTGGGTACTCCCGGGCTCGCCAGGTCGCTGTCGCACTGTCCTTGTGGGTGCTGCTTGCTCTGTTTATTCTTGTCGTGATCGTACTCAATGTCACCCATCAGGTGCTGCGGGTCGATGGACCTTCAATGTACCCAACAATAGAAATCGATGACGTCGCCCTTATTACCCGCGATTACCGAGAGCCTGGGCGTGGAGACATAATATTGTTGACTCGCAAACACGATGACAACTCTGTTGCCTTGCCCAGTCTGATCAAAAGAGTCATTGCCTTGCCCGGCGATGAAGTAGAGGTCAAATCAGGGCTCGCCTTCGTCAACGGAAGACCTGAGCCGGACACTTACCCTAAAGTCCTTTCGCCGGGAGATATATCGTATCCTTTGACCTCTTTAGGTGAAAATGAAGTGTTTGTGCTCGGCGACAATCGGCCTGTATCTTTGGATAGCCGAGTATTTGGCCCCGTTTCGCTGGAGCGCGTCGCCGGAGAAGTAGTAGCGATTGTCGCACCACTCAATCGCATAACGATCATGAACTGAAAGGCAGAAGAACAAAAGATGTTTGACAACCTGACAACACGCCTTCAAGCGATATTTAAGGGTCTCACGGGAAAAGGGCGGCTTTCCGAGGCGGATGTCGAGGCGGCGCTGCGTGAGATCCGCCTGGCACTGCTTGAGGCCGATGTGAACTTTGCAGTGGTCAAAGAACTTGTCGCTTCGATTCGACCCCGAGCCGTCGGCCAGGAGGTCGCAAAGAGCCTCACCCCCGGGCAGAGCGTCATTAAGATCGTTCTCGAAGAGCTGACTTCGCTACTTGGGTCAACCGAATCCCGACTTGTTCTCCCAAGCAGAGTTCCCAACATCATCATGTTAGTCGGACTTCAAGGTTCAGGTAAAACCACTGCCAGCGCAAAGTTGGCAAATCATCTACGCAAACAAGGACGGCATCCTCTTCTTGTCGCTTGTGACATATATCGTCCTGCCGCTATCGATCAGCTCGAAGCCTTGGGTCGTGAACTTTCGATCCCCGTGTATCGCGGAGAGGGAAGTGACGCCGCTAAAATTGCCGCTGATGGCGTGAAACAAGCGATAGCGACCATGCGCGATTTGGTGATCATAGATACCGCAGGCCGACTTCATATCGATGAAGAGATGATGTCGGAGGCAGCCAGGATCAAGTCGACCACTCGCCCCGACCAGGTGCTTATGGTTGTCGACTCCATGACAGGTCAAGACGCGGTAAACGCAGCGCGCGCATTTGCCGAGCGTGTGGACTTCGATGGCGTCATCATCTCCAAACTTGATGGCGATGCCCGAGGAGGCGCGGCGCTGTCGGTAAAGGCTGTAACGGGACGCCCCGTAATGTTTGCGGGCACAGGCGAGAAACTCGATGCCTTTGAGGTTTTCTACCCTGACCGCATGGCCAAGCGAATACTCGGCATGGGTGACATTCTCTCGCTTATCGAGAAGGCGCAACAAACAGCTGACACACAAGACACTCATGACCTAGAGCAGCGCCTGAAAGCCGGTCAATTCACGCTCGAGGATTTCCTGGAACAACTTAGGCAGATCAAGAAGATGGGCGGTATCGCCTCATTGCTAAAGCTCTTGCCCGGCTCCGGAAAGATCAAGGAATCCATTCCTGACATGGATGAAAAACAGCTTGATCGCATTGCCGCGATAATTCAATCTATGACCGCCGAGGAGCGACTCAAGCCGCAGATCATAAAAGGCTCGAGGCGTGCGCGTATCGCGGCAGGGTCAGGGGCTGCCGTCTCCGATGTCAATAAGCTGCTAAAGCAGTTTGCGCAGACACAAAAGCTCGTCAAGGGAATGGGCAAGGGCAAAAAGGGGGGTCTTGGTAAGTTCAAGTTTTGACCGTGTGCCTAGGATGTCGTATTATGTATCCCGTTTTGCTTGCATAGTGGCTAAGGATAGCCACCCCGACCGGAGGTGAAGGTTTGTCAGTCAGGATTCGCCTTGCGCGCGCTGGCGCAAAAAAGGCCCCTTTTTACCGAGTAGTTGTTGCTGATTCGCGTTCTCCACGCGATGGTCGCTTCATAGAGATTCTTGGACGTTACAATCCACGGACCCAGCCTTCCACAATTGAGCTAAATCTTGAGAAGGTTGAGCAGTGGATATCGAATGGCGCCGAGATGACAGAGACAACCGCCAAGCTTTATCAGATAGCAAAGGATGCCGCTTCGTCGACATCTGACCCCGTTTCCAGCGAATAAATTGATGGACGACGCATTGGATACTACGGATAAGACAGACATCGAAGGGCTGGTCAGGTTTCTGGTCACTTCGTTGGTTGATTCCCCAGACTCGGTATCGATCACTCGTGCCACCTCTGGTGATGTGGTTCGTTTCGAGATATCTGTCGATCCGGCCGATGTCGGCAAGGTTATTGGCCGACAGGGCCGTATTATCAAAGCGATACGCACACTTGCGCGGGCTGCTGCGAGCTGCAGTGGTGATTTGGTAGAAGTTGACGTTGTCGGATGAGATCGTGTCGCGTTTTCCTTATGCCACTATCGGCACAATTCTAGGGGCTCATGGCGGCACAGGTGAAGTTATTGTTTTTCCCACCAGCCACTCAGCAGAGCTTCGATGCGGGATGACTGTATGGGTCGTTCCGCCGGGTGAAGATTTCGGACCGTTGACTATCGAGTCGGTAAGGCCGGGGCCCAAAGGGCTTTTGATCAAACTTTCCTTGATAGAGTGCCGGAACCATTCATCGGCTCTCAAAGGTGCGCGCCTGATCGCCGCGGCGAGTGACCTTCTTGATGTATCGGATGATGACGCCGCACTAAACCCGATTGGATACAAGGTCATGGATGAGAAACTCGGCGAGCTCGGCGTTATCAATGAGGTCATCCATACTGGGGCCAACGATGTTTGGGTCGTTGAAGGGGGAAGATGGAATCAAGTCCTGATTCCTGTTATCGATTATGTTGTCCGTAGCACGGATCCGGATTCCGGCACCGTAAACGTTCGTCTACTCGACGGACTTATCAGTGAAGACCTTATCGATGAGAATTGATGTACTGACGATCTTTCCCGAGGTTTTCGAGGCGCCACTTGCGACTTCGATCCTGCGCATTGCGCGTGAGAAGTCTATCCTGAACATCCACCTTCACGACCTGCGCGACTGGTCCCAGGGCACTCATAGAACCGTAGACGACTACCCTTACGGCGGCGGCCCCGGCATGGTTATGCTGCCAGGTCCCATCTTCGATGCAGTTAGGGAAATATCGGCGATCGAAACTCCTCGGCCACATGTAATTTTCCTGTCGCCTAGGGGTAGAACTTTCAAGCAGCCGGTTGCCAAAAGACTGAGTGAGCTTGAGCGAATTCTCATTGTCTGCGGCCGTTACGAGGGCTTTGATGAAAGAGTTTATACCCTGGCTGACGAAATTATTTCTGTAGGAGACTACGTTGTCAGCGGGGGAGAGATTCCGGCAATGCTTGTCATTGATGCCATTACCAGACTTCTGCCTGGGGCGCTTGGTGATCACAGGTCAACCGAAGAAGAGTCCTTCGTCGAAGGGCTGCTCGAGTACCCACAATACACTCGTCCACCAGTATTCGAAAACATGGATGTCCCAGCCGTGCTGAGGAGCGGCAATCACGCTCAGATTGAGGCTTGGCGCCGAGAACAGGCGCTGCGAATTACATCACGTTTTCGGCCCGACCTGCTAGACTTGGTCGAACTATCTCAAAGTGAGCGCGCTATCGCAGATGATGAGCTCGAAAGGAGCAGGACCGATCGATGACCTCCGAGATCAAAACCTCTAACCATATCGCTTCGCAAGATACAGGCAACCCCGGGGATTCAGTTCCACAAGCGAAACATCGCCGCAATTCACCAGGTATAGGGCGATGGCTGCTAGAGACCGTGTTCATGATCGCCCTTGCTTTTCTGTTGGCTCAAGGCATCAAAGCCTTTATCCTTCAGCCCTTCATCATCCCCACAGGCTCGATGGAACCGACGATCATGGTCGGCGATCGCGTATTGGCCGAGAAAATCTCCTATCGATTTTCGCAACCCGTCGCTGGTGATATTGTCGTATTTGATGACCCCGGCGGCGTATACCCTCAGCTGATCAAGCGAATAGTTGCTGTCGAGGGTCAGACTATCGATATTCGAGACGGCAAGGTATACATTGACAATGAGCCACTGCCTGAATCCTACACTGCGTCCTCGGTAACCCAGGCGGCATCCGCCGAGCTACCGGCAACAATTCCTGAAGGCCATGTATGGTTGATGGGGGATAACCGGCCGAACAGCTCCGATAGTCGTGTATTCGGAGCACAGCCGATTGAGAGTATCAAGGCTCGTGCCTTCGCCATATATTGGCCAATTGCTCGATGGGGTGAGTTGTGATATGCCTTTGATTGTAAGATTTTTGTACTTTTGCTAAGTACTTATATCGTCTAACTTCCCACGGGGGGACATGTTGCCAGTCGCACTTCAATACTTAGCTGCATTTGTATTTTGGTACCCTTTGGTTATGAGTGTTGTGTGGCTCATGGGCGGGGCGTTGTTTTACTTCAGACGCGAACGCATGGAACCACTGCCTCTAACCCAAACGCCATTGGTCTCGATATTGATTCCCTGCTATAACGAAGCTGATGTTATCGAAGAGACCGTTACCTGGCATGGCGATCTCAACTACCCCGATTACGAGATCATTGTTATCAGTGACGGTAGCACTGATAATATTTTGGAACTACTCTCCAGATTAAAGGATAGTAATCCGAGACTCAGGATCATTGATTTAGAGCAAAATGCTGGAAAGGCAAACGCTTTATCAGTTGGCTTGGTAGTGGCAAAAGGTGAAATTTTGGTCACGGTAGACGCCGACGCGCTATTGGACAAAGATGCCCTACGGTATATCGTTCCACACTTCACTACTCCGGGCACCGGGGCAAGAGTGGGTGCCGTCACGGGCAACCCGCGAGTGAGAAACAGGAGCTCGCTTCTGGCCCGAGTCCAGCTTTGCGAGTATGCAAGTATAGTTGGCCTCATTAAGCGCACTCAAAGAATATTGGGGAAGATTACTACTGTTTCGGGTGTTATTGCCGCTTTCCGGAAAAAAGCACTGCTTGATTGTGGTATGTGGGACCTAGACATGATCACGGAAGATATCGCGGTGACCTGGAAACTACAGCGAAGGTCTTGGGATGTAAGATATGAACCTCGCGCTATCTGCTGGATGTTGGTACCTGAAACTATCAGGGGTCTATGGCGCCAACGAGTACGCTGGGCTCAAGGAGGACTTGAAGTGCTTGTAAGACACCGTGATGTCCTTTTTGACTTCAAACAAAAAAGGCTTATTCCAGTTTACATAGAACAGGCTGTGAGCGTAATTTGGGCGATATGCTGGCTTATTACAATTGTGCTGTTCTTTATGTATGCACTTTCCGGTTCAACCATTGTCATCCCTGTATTTTGGGCTGGAGCATACCTGGCGCTTGTTTGCATGATTCAGTTCTTTGCTGCGTTGCTCATCGAGAGAAGATATGAACATAATCTGATGAGGTATTATGTTTGGGCTATCTGGTACCCCTTCTTGTACTGGTACTTTAATGCTGCAGTAATTCTTAGAGCGATTCCAAAAGTTCTTTTAGGCCGAAAAAAAGCTTACGCTACATGGGAAAGTCCAGACAGAGGTATCACCTTATGATAATCAAGCGCAAACAAAAATTTAGGGTCACGGCCCTCGAAGGGGCAATCACAGCTGCGGGATGGACCTACATATTATTTTGGTCAGTCCAGCTCATAGTCTCGATAGCTGCCTGGATTTTTGGCTCATCCCTGCTGCTCAACCAATTGATTATTTTTGGCGATTTTACGGACTTTATTAGAATCGCAGTGCTAACAGTATTTATGGCAGCTTGCTGGCTGGCGATTTCGTACCTCTGGAGCCTATATAATTTTAAGGTTTTTGGCGCCATGAGCAGGAGAAAAGATCCCGGTCCTGCCACCATTGAAGATATCGTGCGTTGCACAAATCTGCCGGCGACACTTCTAACGGAAATTCAGAATTCGAAATACATCCGGGTCCATATGCCATACTGCGATAAGGGTAGCTATTCAACTTCTTGCTTTATTCGATAGTCGATTCAAAATTGTTGCCGATGGTCTTGCGTAATCGCTTATATGTGGGGTAGCATGCATGTTTGTGTCTTGACCCATAATTCTCAAAGACTAAACAGTTATCTTGATCAAAGGAAGCTCAATTGGACATTATTCGCGCACTTGAACAGCAGCAGATTCGTGATGACCTTCCGGTCTTTCAGGTCGGTGATACCATCAAGGTTCACTACCGTGTCGTTGAAGGCACTCGTGAGCGCATACAGGTCTTTCAAGGGGTTGTAATCAGCCGCCATGGATCTGGAAATCGTGAAACATTTGCGGTCAGGAAGATATCGTTCGGTACTGGGGTCGAAAGAAAGTTTCCCGTACACTCGCCAAAGATTCAAAAGATCGAAGTAGTGGGTCGTGCAAAGATCAGACGCTCCAAGCTTTACTTCCTCCGCGACAAAATCGGTAAGGCGGCGAGGCTCAAGGAGCGCTCGTACTAGCCTGTGACTCGCAACTCGGACTTTTCAACCAATGTTGATCTGTTCGAGTTTGAGAACGAGCTACGGAAAACTGGGGCGATTCATATCGCTGGCATTGATGAGGTTGGACGGGGCGCACTTGCCGGTCCATTAACAGTCTGCGCAATTGTCCTGGGGCCTGAATCTGATATCCCTGGACTGAATGACTCCAAATTACTGCGACCGGCCAAGCGACTCGAGATATCATCTAGACTGAGATCTATCTGCTCAAGCTATGCGATTGTTCATATACCTGTCATGGAGATCGATAGCCTGGGTCTCGGTAGTGCACTTAAGAAAGCGGCGCAGTTCGCTTTGGGTGAACTTTCCTGTGAATGCGACCATGTGCTCACTGACGGGCACCCTTTGGGCATCCACCAATTTGAGAAAGGAATTATCTCCGGCGACAAGCGTGTTGCCGCCATTGCTGCGGCGTCCGTTATCGCGAAAGTCGCTAGAGATTCGATTATGGATGGGGCTCACGATCTATACCCAGAATATGATTTTCTGAACAATAAGGGTTACGGGACCAAAGGTCATCTCCGCGCCATTGCTACTCACGGCCTCACTCCCTTACATAGACGTAGCTTCAAGCCATGCTCTGGGCAGCTGAATATATTGGATAGATGCCAGTAAGATTCTGATTCGACTTAGCCTTCAAACTGAACTGCAGTATTCAGTATTCAAGGGGGTCGAATGCACACCAAGGAGATTGGCAAGCGCGGGGAGGACGCTGCCGCTGCATATTTAGAGCGCAGCGGCCTTACCATTTTGTGTCGAAACTGGAGATGTAAATCCGGGGAGATTGACATAATAGCCCTGGATGAGGATGTTTTGGTGCTCGTTGAGGTGAAGACGAGACGCGGCTGTCGAATGGGTATGCCGGAAGAAGCGGTGTCTTGGAGGAAGCAGAGGAGAATTACGAGGCTTGCTGAAACATATCTATCTTCTAAGGGGACCGGTGATCTAAGTGTCAGATTTGATGTCATTGCAATTCAGGTAGTTGCTGAAGATAGAGCAATACTGAGACATCAGCGAAGTGCGTTCATCGTAGAATGAGTGGCCACGGACAGTGCAAGGTCGCGACTGCGACCATAATGGGTACCGAGGCGATCCCGGTTGAGGTTCAGGTTGATGTAGGACCAGGACTTCCTTCATTTCACCTTGTGGGTTTAGGTGACACCGCAGTTCAGGAAGCAAGGGAGCGAGTACGTTCGGCGCTGCGAGCCTCAGGGTACACTTTCCCCAACGCAAGGATAGTGGTGAACTTGGCGCCATCGCCCTTGCGCAAGCACGGCACAGGTTTTGATCTTCCGATAGCCGCTGGAATCCTTGTTGCTACCGGCCAGTTATCACCTCAGAGCATTGATGGTGCTCACTTGGCTGGCGAGCTGTCGCTTGATGGAGGGTTGCGTAGCGTCCCCGGGCTCCTGGCACACCTAATAGGGGCAAGGGATTGCTTGAAAACATTTATTGGTCCTACCCAAGCCACGAAATACGCGTCTTCGCTACCGGGAATCAACTATATACCCATCAGCTCGCTCAGGGCACTTGATCCAAAGAAGCGACCCACGCATATACACGAACAAGGGACTGCAATACGAAGCGATAGTTGCTCGTTGGATCTGGCAGATATAGCAGGGCATGACCTCGCCCGCAGGGCACTCATCGTTTCGGCGGCTGGAAATCACAACATTATGTTTGTGGGTCCCCCGGGTTCAGGAAAAACGATGTTGGCCAAAAGGCTTGCAGGATTGTTTCCCGATTTGACGCCACGCGAGTCCCTCGAAACAGCATTACTATATTCAGTTGCTGGATTTGACGAAGAGCTCTATCTCGCGGGGAAGCGCCCATTTCGTGCACCACACCATTCCTGCTCTCTTACAGGACTAGTTGGAGGAGGCGTCCCACTGAGGCCCGGAGAGATCTCACTGGCTCATAACGGGGTGTTATTTCTCGATGAGATGACACACTTCGCGCCATCAGCTCTTCAGTCACTAAGGCAACCGCTGGAAGATGGAGTAATCACTTTAGTTCGAGCCGAAGGAAGAATATCTTATCCAGCGCAATTCACTTTGGTTGCCGCATCAAACCCGTGTCCCTGCGGATATGCCGGAGACTTTCAGCATCCATGTAAATGCCCACCACAGGTAATTGATCGCTATATGAACCGCATCGGCGGGCCGCTGATTGACAGGATAGACCTAAATCTACGGATTGATAGAGTGGATCCATCCAGATTCTTTTCTGGGGCTCAGGGAGTGTCAACTGCCCAGGCTCGCACAGCAGTTATGTCAGCTCGCGAAGTTGCTCTCCGCCGCGACGGTTGTCTTGCCTCTCGGCTGTCAGGAAAACAGCTGCATCGGTCGTGCGACTTGACGGAGTCGGCTGAAGGGCGGCTACTCGATTTCGCTGCAAAGCAGCACCTCTCAGGGAGAGCCATAACCAAAATTCTAAGAGTCAGCCGAACCGTCGCTGACATCGCAAATGTACAGCGCGTTGATACCGAGCATATTTTGGAAGCCACAGTTTATCGCTCTACGACAGGAGCCCAAAGTTGAAAAGGTTTGAAATTGATCTGTCATCCCCGAATTGTCCTGAGAAATTGAGGTTGAACTGTGTTGATCCACCGAAAACAATCTTCGGAATAGGGAAGCAGGACCTATTGGAAACTCCAACAATAGGGATAATCGGAGCGCGCAAGGCTACGCCATATGGAATCAAAGCTACGAGAATGTTTTCCGAGTGGAGCGCAAGCAACGGATACACTGTGGTTTCAGGTGCAGCAATCGGCTGCGATCAAGTGGCACATCGAGCAGCAATCGAGTGCGGGGGTAAGACCATTGCAGTTCTCGGATGCGGTTGTGATGTGAGCTATCCCTCGAGTGCAATCACACTGTTGGATGAGATTCGCCTGAAGCACTTAGTAATTTCGGAGTGCCCTTGGGGCATGAGGCCGGCAAAGTGGACTTTCCGCCTTAGAAATCGAATTATTGCGGCAATATCAGATCATCTGCTAGTTGCCGAGGCCGCACTGCCATCAGGTACGTTTTCGACGGTTGACTACAAACTTAACGGTAGTGGACAAGTTTTTGTGGTGCCTGGCTCAATATTTTCACCCACCTCCAGGGGTTGCAACAGGCTCCTTGCACAGGGAGCGGTACCCGTCTGCGATATCAGTGAGTTGGCTGGATGGCTTGGTGCACCTATCACATTATCATCCCATGAAGCATCCGGATCTGCGGATGAAGATGACCCTGTGCGCCTAGCGTTGCTTGCGCAAGCGATGCGCCCCGATGATTTGGCACACTCACTTGGTATGGATATTGTGTCCGTTGCAAGACGCCTGAGCGAGCTAGAGGAGAGTGGGACAGTCCGGCGTTACAGCGATGGAAGATACGGTCCAGGATAATCGGCTACAAATTCCCAAGAGTAGTACAATCATCGACATGCCTTTTCATTATCAATCAGAAAACCATGTGCGCCGTGTTTCCGTTCTCGGCGGCGGCTTGGCTGGCTCCGAAGCAGCTCTTCAGCTGGCGAACCGCGGAATAGCTGTTGAACTGTATGAGATGCGACCTAGCCGTCGCAGCCCTGCGCACCACAGTGATGACTTGGCGGAGCTGGTATGCTCGAACTCACTGAAAAGTGTCGATCCTGATACAGCTGCCGGTGCGCTTAAAAAAGAGCTTACCCTACTAGGCTCATCGCTACTCAAAACCGCAATTGAGTGCTCGGTTCCAGCTGGAGGAGCTCTCGCCGTGAACCGCACGAGCTTCTCAAGCCGCGTTACGCAGATGATAGAGAGTCACTCGATGGTCACGCTGATCAGGGAAGAGGCCACCGTAATTCCTGATGGAGTTTGTATCGTTGCAACCGGACCTTTGACCAGCGATTCACTTGCGGCCTCGCTATCTGAATATGTGGGTGATAGCAGACTTGCCTTCTTCGATGCAGCTGCCCCGATTATCGATTCCGCGACTATCGATACTTCCAGGGCATTTTTCCAGGCAAGGTACGATAAGGGGAATCCGACCGACTACTTGAACTGCCCTCTATCCCGCGACGAATATGATGTTTTCGTCAATGAATTAGTGGCGGCAAAACGATCTATCCCTAAGAAATTTGAATCCTCTGAACTGTTCTGCGCATGTCAGCCAATTGAAGAAATCGCTCGCAAGGGGCATGATGCGCTCAGGTTTGGCCCCATGAAGCCCGTGGGCCTCACTGATCCTCGAACGGGACTGAGGCCATGGGCAGTACTCCAACTAAGATCCGAAAATCTTGAGAGAAGTGCGTATAACTTGGTCGGGTTTCAAACAAACCTAACATTTTCTGAGCAAAAAAGAGTCTTTTCCCTCATTCCGGCGCTTGCGCATGTTGAATACTTTCGCCTAGGTGTCATGCATCGCAACACCTTTATCGACTCTCCCAGTTTGGTCGACTCTACTCTAGCACTGCGCGCTTACCCAAATATTCGCCTGGCCGGTCAGCTTGTCGGAACCGAAGGATATGCAGAGGCGATCGCCGGAGGTATGATCGCAGCGATTAATGCTGCTTGTGATCTCGAAGGCTACCCTTCCTTCGTTATGCCGAGAGAGACTGCGTTAGGCTCGCTCATTGAGTATGCATCCAGCTCAGCAACCACCAACTACCAACCCATGCACGTCAACTGGGGACTCGTTCCGCCTCTGGATCCGCACGTTAGATCGAAGCGGGAGCGCTACAAAGCCTATGGTCTGCGGGCAGTTGAATCAGCGAAGCAATACACCATGTCCCACCCGATGCTCAAAGTTGACTCCGATGAATGAGGCTGAGCGCCTGCTTGATAGCTTTCTCACTAACATCTCCGAGCATAGGCGTTTGTCAGAGAACACCGTTAAAGCCTACGCATCCGATTTGGCAGACTACCAACGTTGGGCCAACGCGCACGGCGTTGACTCCATCAGGCCTTCTCATCAGCAACTACGGCAGTACCTTTCAAGCCTGCACCATGCTCGGTACGCCAGAACAACAATTGCTCGCCGATTTTCAGCCGTGAGGTCATTCTTCAAGTTTCTTCAACTAGAAAATGTAATTCGAGAGAATCCAGCGGAGATAATGAACACGCCGAAGCTTAGCAAGGTGCTGCCAAAAACCGTTCCCAGCGACGCGCTTACCGTTCTGCTGTCTGTATTTGACGACTCGACAATCCTTGGATCACGGAACGCCGCTATTATTGAATTGCTCTATGCAACCGGTATTAGGGTTTCCGAACTTACAGGACTCAATGTAGCCGACGTTGACCTGAAGGAAGGCTATATTAGGGTTTTAGGAAAAGGGTCACGGGAGAGGATTGTGCCCTTCCATCAATATGCGGGACTCCGAATCTCTCATTACCTACAGTTTTCGCGTCCACGCCTGCTCAAACAGAATCTTACTCAAGCACTTTTCTTGAGCAAGCGGGGTAATCGTCTTTCCAGTAACTCGGTCAGAGTATGCATGCAAACAGCATTTCGTCAGTGCGCGAATATAGCTGGAATAACACCACATGTGATTCGCCACACCTTTGCTACACACCTGCTTAGTAATGGCGCGGATCTTCGCACGATTCAAGAGCTTCTCGGCCACGTTGCACTGTCCACAACACAGATTTATACTCACGTCGGCAGAAAAAGACTAAAAGAAGTACACAATACTTCACATCCGCGTGCCTGATACCAGATACCCGCTAGGGGCCGAGTACATGAGAGTCGAATCTTCGTCTGACATTGAGGCTTTGTGGCATGCGTTCAAAGACAAGGGTTGTGTTGGGTCTAGAGAAAAACTCATTTTGAACTATTCTCCCCTTGTAAAATATGTGGCCGGAAGAGTGTCTTCGGGTCTTCCAAACAGCGTTGATATAGGTGATTTGATCAGCTATGGAATCTTTGGATTGATCGATGCGATCGAGAAATTCGACCCACAGCGCGGAATAAAGTTTGAAACATACGCGATTGCTCGCATCAAGGGAGCAATCATAGATGAGCTTAGAGCTATGGATTGGGTTCCACGCTCCTTGAGAGCCAAGGCCAAGGAGCTTGAAAATGCGTATTTCGTTCTCGAAAACACATTGCAACGAGCTCCAAATGATAGTGAAGTGGCTGAAAAATTAGGTATATCTGTCAAAGAACTTCACTTGATTTTCACAAAGTTGAGTTATACCTCAGTTGTATATTTTGAAGAGTTTTGGGCTAATCCAGGCAGAGATGACAGTGGTGACGCGGCTGGCTCCATAGCTGATATTTCCGCAGAGGATCCAGTTGCAGTCTTCGAAAGCACGGAAGTTAGAGAGATTTTGACAGATGCAATAGAAAGACTCCCCGAACGGGAAAGAGTTGTTATTGCCCTCTACTACTACGAGGGCCTAACCCTCAAGGAAATTGGGCAGGTGTTGGGTGTGACTGAGTCTCGAATCAGTCAGCTTCACACTAGGGCGGTTCTGAGACTTCGCTCCAAACTTCACCATGCTTCCGGGCTAATATGACCTAGAGAGGATCATCACATGGCATCTCACTCAGTACTGATAGTCGAAGATACCGATCTGATTAGAAAGATATATGCGGATAAACTGGCACAGGAGGGATACCAGGTACACGTTGCATCGAATGGCCTTGAGGCACTAAGTCAACTTAGAGCTGAGGCGATCGATCTAATATTGCTGGATTTGATCATGCCAGTTATGAGCGGCCTTGAGGCGATGGAAGCAATAAAGGCCGACCCGCGCACACAAGACATTCCCGTTATCGTTTTGAGTAACCTCGGGCAGGAGGCCGATATTGAGCGCGGCCTGCAGCTCGGAGCAGTAGATTATTTGGTAAAGAATGAAGCCAAGCCTGCGGATGTTGTAGAGAAAATCGCACTGGTTCTCGATCATGCGGCCAACCGTGCGAACCTTGCAACCAGTTACCGCCTGCGCATTCGCGACCGCGAGGGAGATGTAGAAAGATTTATCTCGGAAAACGGATTACGCAGGCGTTTTTGGTGTCCTGCATGTGAGGCTGAGTACTTCCTGGAGTTAGTTCCAAACAGCAAGCGACCCGGTTGGTTCGAGGCACATCTAATCTGCGAAATGTGCGGTAAGGGATCTACGTAATAGTTGTGTGCCTATGTCCTGGATGTGTTAGACTGCTCGGGCTTTAATTACGCACGCATGCCGATCCTGCGGTGCAAGGTGTCAGATCGCGGTAGCGATCTGGTCGCACCCGGGAAATGACGCATGCGGAGGGCTAACCCAAACAGGAGGTAATAGAATGCCAGTAGTATCAATCAAGAGCCTGCTCGAGGCCGGAGTCCACTTTGGTCACCAAACTCGCAGGTGGAACCCGAAGATGAAGCCATACATCTTCACAGAGCGCAGCGGGATCTACATCCTTGATCTCCAGCGCACGCTCAAAGAGTTGGAGCTTGCGAGAAGTTTTGTCTATGAGATCGCCAAACAAGGCGGCAAGGTTCTCTTTGTCGGAACCAAAAAACAGGCCCAGGAGCCCATTCAGGCTGAAGCCGAACGGGCCGGACAGTACTATGTCAATCACCGTTGGCTTGGTGGAATGCTGACAAACTTTGTAACAATGCGTAAGCGAATTGCGCGGATGGTTGAGCTAGAGTCGATGGAGGAGGACGGCAGAATGGCTGCTCTCCTGAAAAAGGAGCAGCTGCTGCTAAGAAAAGAGTTGGGCGGCTTGCGCCAGAATCTCGATGGAATACGCAACATGACCCAGTTGCCATCGGCGATATTTGTTGTTGATACAAAGCGCGAAGCGATTGCGGTCGCCGAGGCTCGCCGCCTCAAAATCCCGATTATCGGTCTGGTTGACACAAATGGTGACCCAGACGAGGTTGATTACGTGATCCCTGGCAATGACGACGCGATCAGATCGATCGCCCTTATGTGCAGGGTCATAGCAGATGGACTGCTCGATGGAAGGGCCGTTTTTGAGGGTCCGCTAGTCGAGTCGAAAACAGAGCCTATCGTTCCAAAAATTGCAGCTGCCGAAGAACTTGTGGAGCAGAGTGCTGAAGTCGCAGCAGATGAAAATAAAGAAGGCCCGGATACAAAGCCAAACGATCAGTAGCCGCCCGGATATTGCCAGACAGGCAGCGGCATAATAAGCCAAAGGATGGATGAGTCATGGAAATATCAGCAAAAATGGTCAAGGAGCTTCGCGAGACTACCGGCGCAGGGATGATGGATTGCAAGAATGCGCTTCTGGAGGCAGGTGGAGATATCGATGCTGCGGTAGATCTACTGCGCACGAAAGGACTTGCTGCACTCGCGAAAAAATCGAGCCGCGCGACAAATGAGGGAGTAATCGCTGGCTGGGTAGGTGACTCACGCAATATCGCCGCACTGGCAGAGGTCAACTGCGAGACTGACTTCGTCGCCCGCAACGCCGACTTCAAGGGTTTCGCAAATCAGGTTGCGGCCCATGTGGGGCAAGCTTCTCCGGCCGATATCAGCGAACTCATGTCCCAAAACTTTCTCGATCGCCCTGAAAAGTTCGAAGCTGTTCTCGGCGAAACAGTGGGGCGCATTGGGGAGAACATCAGTGTGTCGAGATTCAGCCGATACAGTCTTTCCTCGGAATTTGGCGCTATCACCATATACATTCATGGTGTAGGTAACATCGGGGTAATGGTTGAACTTGCTGCTTCATCAGCTGATGTGGCCAATTCGGCTGAGTTTGTTGAGCTTGGGAAAGACGTCGCTATGCAGATTGCTGCTGCTGCCCCCTATGCGGTCGGCCGTGAGGATGTTTCTAGCTCAACAATCGAGCACGAGCTGTCAATTTATAAGGCCCAGGCCGCAGAGTCGGGGAAGCCCGAAGCAATTCAGGAAAAGATGGCGCAAGGACGTCTTGAGAAGTTCTTCAAGGAGGTCACCTTGCTCGAGCAGCTCTTTGTCAAAAATGACTCTCTCACTGTTGGCAAACACGTCGAAGCAGTGGCAAAAGGCGTCGGCGGGTCTGCACAGGTTGTGCGTTTTGAGCGCTTCGTTTTAGGCGATTGCGGAGCTTCTTGATAACGCATAGGAAGCGAAAGTATTAATGAGCAACGCGGTTCGAGGTCGTACCTTTTGAGCCGCGTTGTTGTATTCTGTTTTGTCGAAAGACGCAATATCCCTGTTTGGCTTTTGACCTTGAGCGAGGTGACGCACGCATGGGCGAATACCGATTCAATCGAGTGCTGCTAAAACTGTCAGGAGAAGCTCTTATGGGAGATGCAGTGTATGGCATCGATCCTGAGGTTCTCTTGTCCTTGGCCCAACAGATCAAGCCTGTAGTTGAGAGAGGTGTTCAGGTTTCGATTGTTGTGGGCGGCGGAAATATATTCCGGGGCTTAGCAGCATCCTCCAAAGGCATGGATCGTGCTCAGGCAGACTATATGGGGATGCTTGCTACCGTAATGAACTCACTTGCTCTTCAAGATGCCCTTGAGCGATACGGCATTTTTACACGAGTTATGACCGCTATCGAGATGCAAGCTCTCGCTGAGCCATACATCCGGCGACGCGCGATTCGGCATATCGAAAAAGGTCGTGTAGTAATTTTTGCTGCTGGTACCGGAAATCCTTATTTCACGACAGACACAACGGCCGCGCTGCGCGCTTTGGAAATCGGTGCCGACTGCATCATGAAAGCCACCAAAGTTGACGGTGTTTACAGTGCCGATCCCTTCCTCGACCCTGATGCGGAGCGCTACGAGCAGCTTTCCTACATCGACGTGCTGAGTCAGGGACTTCAGGTAATGGACTCCACCGCAATATCGCTTTGTATGGATAATGATCTGCCCATTTTGATCTTCAATATGCAAGTGGAGGGAAATATCGAAAGAGCACTTATGGGCCAGGATGTCGGCACGATAATAAGTGGGGTGCAAAAATGATATCGGAGATTATAAAGAGCGCTTCCGAGCATATGGATAAGAGTGTATCTGTCCTTGCCCAGGAGTTTGCTAGTGTTCGTACCGGGCGAGCCTCGGCTATGGTTTTTGACAGAATCACGGTCGAGTATTACGGAGTGGCTACTCCGCTAGCGCAGATTGCAGCTATCAAGGCACCAGAACCCCAGCTCCTGGTCATTGAGCCTTGGGATAAGAGCATGTTGGGGCCGATCGAAAAGGCGATAATCTCTTCTGACTTGGGTTTGAACCCTTCGAATGATGGAAATATCATCAGGGTGCCATTCCCGGCACTGAATGAAGAGCGAAGGCTCGATCTAGTCAAGCTGTGCAAGGGGTATGCCGAGGAGGCAAGAGTTGCGATCCGCAATGTCCGTCGTGAAGCCAATGAGAAACTCAAGCGCCTGGAAAAAGAGGGGGCAATAAGTCAGGACGACCTCAAGCGCGCTGAAGCTGAAGTTCAGAAGGCCACCGATGCGCATATCTCTCGCATTGATGAGACGCTAAAGCGCAAAGACGAAGAGATCATGGAGGTCTAGGGAGCCGATGCCCCCATCACATACCTCATTGCGCTCTTTCTTTGCGAAGGGGAGTGGCTCCGGATTGATAGACAAGATCGATCTGGAAAAAATACCTGGCCACATTGCAATCATTATGGATGGAAATGGTCGCTGGGCGGCAAGCCGTGGATTACCTCGGCTTGCCGGTCACCGTGCAGGCACCAAAGCTGTACGCGAGGCTATCGCGTGCTCTTTGGAGCTTGGCGTCAAAACTTTGACTATCTACTCTTTCTCATCGGAAAACTGGTCTCGCCCAGCCAATGAGGTATTTGGATTGATGGATCTTTTCGTGGAAGTGCTACAACAAGAGCTTTCAAATATCCAAAAGATGGGAGTTCGAGTAATTGTGGCAGGAAATCGCGAGCAGTTACCTGCACTTACAGCCGATGCATTTCGTAAATGTGAACTTGAAACTACGAACAACACTGCAATGACTTTAGTTGTAGCTCTGAACTATGGTGGTCGTGACGACATACTTCGAGCGACTAGGAAGATTGCGGAAGCTTGTCTTGATGGGGCTATAACTCCAAACTCAATCGATGAGACCCTCTTTTCGGCTCATCTCTATACCGCCCAGGTTCCGGATCCAGATCTCGTGATAAGAACGAGTGGTGAAATGAGACTGTCGAACTTTCTGTTGTGGCAGATCGCGTACTCTGAGCTCTGGGTCACTGATACTCTGTGGCCTGATTTCGACCGTCACGAGCTGCTCCAAGCCATAGTGGAGTATCAGGGCAGACACAGGCGGTTCGGGGGCAGTGAATGACGGGTAAGGGTCCCGCCATCGATGCGCTAAAACTGCTTTCAGGGTTTGCGGTTCGAGTTCTGACTGGCGGAGGAATAGCCGCGATTATGCTTCTCGTGGTTTTTTATGGCCAAACCACGGGTGTCGGCGTACTTTTCTCGCTGATATCGATGGCCTCAGTACGGGAGCTATACCGCATCATACGACCGAACCAAAAGTACACTACCGATTTTCTTGGAATCGCAATGACGGGCGCACTCCCGCTAGCCGCTGCTTATGGTGGCTATTCTGGCCTGATTGCTGCGACGGCCCTAGGGGCACTTCTTTGCATGTTTGTGCACTGTTTACTGCTCGGCTTGCGTACCTCGGAGTGCGCTGTAACTATCTTTGGCGCGATCTATATCGGATTCATGCTTTCTCATCTGGTGTTGCTGCATAACTTGGAATCCGGTTTGATCATAGCTTTAGCTACAATCTTAGGCGTGTGGGCCAATGATGTATTTGCTTACCTTATTGGATCTGCTTTCGGAAAACATAAACTGGCGCCAAGGATATCTCCGAAGAAGTCCTGGGAAGGGTTCTTTGGTGGAGCTGTCTTTACAGTTGCTACATGGGCTGCCCTGTCGCTCTTTCCACAAGCCAATCTCGAGCTTTACGAGCTGATCGTGATCGGCGCTTGCATCGCACTGACGGCTGTGGCAGGTGACTTACTCGAGTCTCGAATTAAGCGTGAGGCGGGTGTGAAGGATTCGGGAAGGATATTTCCTGGGCACGGCGGAATGCTGGATCGCTTTGACAGTCTAATCGTGGTTTCGCCGGTTGCGTTCTACCTCTATCTGTTGATGGGCGCATGATCATGAGCCGGCCACTCAACGTAATCCTGCTCGGCTCAACCGGGTCGATCGGAGTTCAGGCAATTCAAGTGGCAGAAAAGTATCCTGATCGAATTCGCCTAATTGGACTTGCCGCCCACAGGAGCTCGGCAGTAATCGCCGAGCAAGCGATCGCATTGCGTGTAGACAATATCGCGCTTGCCGATGAAAAGGCCGCCAGCGAGGCTCGAGGTCATCTTGCTGATGCAGGATATGGTCACATCAATGTCGAGGCCGGTTCGGATGCGCTGGTTGATCTGGCTCAACACCCGGATGCCGACATCGTTTTAAACGCAATGGTTGGATCCGCTGGGCTGAGAGTTACTCTTGCAGCTCTTTCTGCCGGCAAGATTTTGGCTCTCGCTAACAAAGAATCGCTTGTTGTCGGCGGTGAGCTTATTCGGCCCCTTCTCAAACCAGGTCTTTTGCGACCAGTTGACTCGGAGCACTCGGCGATATTCCAGTGCCTGGGTGGCTCTGACACTAGGTTCGTGTCTCGCCTGTGGCTAACTGCGTCTGGAGGTCCCTTTCGCGACTTTACCTCCGATCAGCTCGTCGGAGTCACGGCCAAGCAGGCACTTGAGCACCCAACCTGGAAGATGGGTCCGAAGATATCCATTGATTCAGCGACTTTGATGAACAAAGGGCTTGAGGTTATCGAGGCTTACCACCTGTTCGGTGTGGGTTACGAAAGCATCTCGGTAATTGTGCACCCACAATCGCTGATTCACTCAATGGTCGAATACTCCGACGGCTCAATTCTCGCGCATCTTGGTGCAACCGATATGCGCATACCGATTCAATATGCCTTCTCATATCCTGAGCGCTGGGAGATACCTTGCCCCAATATAGATCTCACATCCTTCGATGCGATAAAGTTGAAAGCACCGGATACAGAGACATTTCCCTGCCTGAACCTGGCGTACGCTGCAGGTCGGACAGGTGGCACAGCACCAGCGGTTCTGAACGCAGCAAATGAAAGTGCAGTTGAGGCCTTCCTCGAAGGGCGCTGTGGTTTTCTCGATATTCCTTCTATCGTTGCCCACGCCTTGGAGATGCACGACGTTGAGCCAGTCGAATCGATTTATCAGATCGAAGATATAGATCGCCAAGCGAGAGAGAGTGCATCGCGGTATATAGCGAAGTTGTCGGATTGAAGAGCCGGCTAAGCAAAAACGAGGCGGACGCCAACTGGCTCGGCATTTGCACTTAGCTACAGTTGAATATCTAACCAACAAGTTACTGAGAGGGCACCGGTCACATGTCTGAGCTGTTAGATTCGGTCTCCGTCATATTCTGGGGGATCGTTACCTTTTCTATTCTGGTTATATTGCATGAGGGCGGCCACTTCGCCGTCGCGAGGCTTTTTGGTGTCCGTGTTCACGAGTTTATGGTCGGGCTACCTGGGCCCGCTGTGCGCTTCCATAGCAAGAGTGGAACGATCTTTGGGGTGACGGCCATTCCGTTGGGCGGCTACGTTCGCATCGCTGGAATGGAACCGGGCGAGGAAGACCCACTCCTGGCCGCCGCGCTGTCCAATGTGATTGCTAGCCCTGGAATCACCGGCGAGCGACTCGCTCAAATTCTCGGCATCGATGAAGCACGAGCGGTGACCATCCTTGAAACACTGGAAGATTGGCGAGCCATAGCTGTAGAAAAAGGTGACGACCCGGCCGGGCTGTCTTATGTCTCGGCTATGGATGACTCAGAAAACAAAACCTCTGAGGAGCTACTGGCGCAGGCTAGAAGTCAGACATACCGCGGCTTGACCACCAGCAAGCGGATAGCACTTCTCTCCGCGGGAGTTCTCGTCAACCTCTTTGCGGCGGTTGCCGTGTTTACTTTTGTGCTTTCCACCTGGGGCTACTACGAGCACTCCTTGACTCTGGCCGAGGTAATCCCTAACTCCGCTGCTCACGAGGCCGGCTTGCGGGCTGGAGATACAATAACCGCACTTCAAGGCGACGAGCTCAGCAACTGGATGGAGCTGAGCTCCACTGTCGGACTGAAGGCGCCGGGAGACGTGATCCAGGTTGATTACATGCGCGACGGCGTTGAGAGTCAAGCTGAAATAACCTTGGGAAGATCACCTGAGGGACGTGGCTTTTTAGGAGTAGGGCCTGAAGTGACTCCGGTAGACCTAACGATCATCGAGGCCCTAACCGAGAGTATTGGCTGGGTCGGATTGGTATTTGTAGCCATCGGAAACTTTTTCAATCCGGAAACCTTCACAGCTTCCATGGAGGGCGCCAGAGGTATAGTCGGAATCAGCGTTGAAGTTGAAAGAGCCGCTGAAGCCGGTCCACTAAGTTATGCCTGGATTGTGGCGCTACTCTCACTGTCTCTCGGCGCGATGAATATTCTGCCGATTCCGCCTCTAGATGGCGGAAAGATAGTATTGGAAATCATTGAGAAGATCGCTGGTAGGCCCCTGCACAAAAGTTTCACGATGGCCGTCAGTATCGCAGGCGCACTACTTCTGTTCGGACTCATCGGCTACTTGATATACGCTGACATAATGCGGTATTTCATCAATACGTAAACTTTCACGCGAAATGAGGGGTGAATGATTCGACGGCCAACGCGACCTGTAAGAGTTGGGGCCGTGACCGTTGGAGGTCAGGCGCCCATCGTCGTTCAATCGATGACCAACACTGACACAGGTGATTTTGCCGCAACTCTCGCGCAAATATCAGCGATGGTCAACGCCGGATGTGAAATAGTCAGGGTCGCGGTGCCGAATCTCTCTGTGATCGACTCGTTTGCCGAGATATGTAATGCGTCTTCAATACCTGTGGTTGCCGATATCCACTTCGACCACGTACTCGCTATCGAGGCAGCGCGCCGGGGCGCCTCTGCGCTAAGGATAAATCCGGGCAACATTGGCTCTATCGATAGATTAGACTCGATCATCGAGGCGGCAGGTGAGGCTGGCATCCCTATCCGAATTGGAGTAAACGCCGGCTCACTGGCGGCCAAGTACCACGATCTCGATTGGCCTCTTCCCCAAAAACTCGTCGCCAGTGCAGTTGAGTTTGTCGAGCACTTCGAATCTCGCGGCTTTTTCGATCTCGCGATATCCACCAAAGCCTCAAGCGTGAATGCAACTGTCGTCGCCTATCGCTTGCTTTCCGAGCAGACCGAATACCCGCTACATATTGGAGTAACTGAAGCCGGAACCATCAGGAGCGGTACCGTGAAATCCTCTGTCGGTATCGGCATACTTCTCGCCGAGGGCATAGGGGACACACTGAGAGTCTCGCTCACCGCCGACCCTGTTGAGGAAGTGCTGGTTGCCTGGGAGATTCTTGCTGCACTGGATATTCGACGCCGAGGAGCCGAGCTGATTAGCTGCCCCACCTGCGGTCGATGCCAGGTGGATTTGATATCTATCGCAACGGAAGTCGAACGGCGCTTGTCCAACAAGCCCTGCAACCTGAAAGTTGCTGTGATGGGGTGTGTCGTCAATGGACCCGGAGAGGCCAGCGAGGCCGACGTAGGAGTAGCCGCAGGCAAGGGCCTGGGAGTTGTCTTTTCCAGGGGCAAGCCAATTGCAAAGGTTCCGGAGGAGCATCTTGTCGACGCCTTGATGTCAGAGATTGATCGCCTGAATATTTCTAAATAATGTAAGATTGACTGCATATTATTGGACTGAACAGGGAGGCAGTAAATGAGCGAGAAGGTTCGTATCGCGGTTGTTGGTGGAGGACGCATGGGCACGCCGCTGATTATGGATTTCCTAACACGTCCTTTTGTTAGTCTCGTCGGAGTAGCGGATGTGAATCCCGAAAGTCGGGGTGCGCAGATCGCGAAAACCCATGGGATCTTTTTTTGCGAGGATGCTTCAGTCCTTGCACAGAAAGGCGAAGAAATCGACATGATTATTGACGTATCCGGAGACCCGGATGTGAAGAAATCACTCAAACAAGCATTCATAGACTCGAACAATCGCTCCACCATCATCGTTCACGACCTTACCGCACGACTGATAATGAGTCTCGCGGCAGACTCCTCGGAGCTGGTTGAGACCTATCATCCTGAGGATCGTGGTATCGGGTAGTGTATAACCGCACAAGCACCTTATACGCCCCCACACTAAAGGAGGTCCCCGCCGAGGCAGAGATCCCGTCTCATCGGCTTATGCTCAGAGCGGGGATGATCCGCAAGGTTTCGGCAGGGATCTACACCTTTTTGCCGCTGGGGCTTCGGTCTTTGCGAAAGATAGAACGCATCATCAGGGAAGAGATGGACAGGATCGGCTCTCAGGAGTTACTCCTGCCGATAGTTCAACCGGGTGATCTATGGCGCGAGTCGGGCCGATGGTCAGAGTACGGTCCTGAGCTGGCGCGCTTCACGGACCGGTCTGGCCGGGAGTACTGCCTTGGCCCGACACACGAGGAGATCATAACCGCGCTCATTAGAAATGAAGTGCGAAGTTATCGCGAGCTTCCGGTATCGCTCTATCAGATCAATATGAAGTTCCGTGATGAGATCCGGCCGCGCTTTGGACTGCTGCGTGGCCGCGAATTCATCATGAAGGACGCCTACTCGTTTCACGCATCCGATGAGTCCCTCCAGGAGCACTATGATGCACAGGCCGAGGCGTACGGAAGAATATGCGATCGCCTCTCGCTCGAGTGGCGATCCGTCAAGGCTGAATCCGGGCAGATCGGCGGTAGTGTCACTGCCGAGTTTATGGCGCTATCAGACACAGGTGAGGCCGAGTTGCTCTACTGTGCATGCGGTTGGGCCGCCAACATTGATGTAGCCGAGCTGCTACTTGACCGTAAGCCCGCTGGCGATACACCTCAAGCGCTTGAGAAGGTAAGTACCCCGGGCCTCAAATCGATTGCCGAGCTCGCGCAGGCATTCAATCTATCGGCGAACGACACCGTCAAGACCATGGCGGGCAAGTCCACCGATGGCAAGCTGGTATTGTTCTTCCTCCCTGGGGACCGCGAACTCAATCCACTGAAGGCCTCATGGGTATGCCCTGGGGTTGAACTTCTCACAGACGACGACTTCGCTAGTTTCGGCATCCCCAAGGGGTCTTTAGGCCCGATCGATCCTCCAGCCGACGCAATTTTAGTAGCCGATGCCTCTTTACAAAGTGCGGTGAACTGGGTTGTCGGCGCCAACGAAGATGGTTTTCACTACTTCAACGCCAACCCGAGCCGAGATTTTCAGATTGAGACTTGGGCTGACATCTCACTAGCGCGTGCGGGAGATCCGTGCCCGGGATGCCAGGAGGAGAAGTTAGCTCACGCCCGAGGAATCGAGGTTTCTCAAGTGTTTCAGCTGGGAACCAAGTACTCGGAATCGATGGGTGCCACATTCATGTCCGAAACCGGTGAGGAAAAACCGTTCGTCATGGGCTGTTATGGTGTTGGAGTCACACGGTCGCTCGCCGCAGTTGTAGAGCAGCATCATGATGACAAAGGTATCGTATGGCCAATGAGCCTCGCCCCGTTCCACGTCACTGTTTTGCCGCTCACGATAGGGGACAGTGAAGTATGGCCGACAGCTGAAGATATTTTCTTTCAGCTTTCAGCACACGGCATTGAAGCTATCATCGACGATCGTGACGAAAGGGCTGGTGTCAAATTCGCCGATGCTGAGCTCATTGGATATCCGGTACAAGTTATTGTTGGCAAGAAGGGTCTATCTGCAGGGGTCGTAGAGGTCAAGCTTCGTGATGGCCTGTGCTCTGAGAGCGTTTCGGTAGACTCTGTTGTCACACATGTTGTAAACCTGGTTACCAGCCGTCTGTGCAAGGAGGATCCTACTTCTATTTGTTGATACATTTCACTCATTCACGCTGCAACTATGCTAATATTTAGTGGTTCGGCAATATTTTGGCTCTATCAGAAGTGGGCGAGACGTCCGCTTCTTTTGTTCTAAGGTGCTCTAAAGAAAGGTATGACCAAGTTGCGCAAGCCGCTACATCAAGAGATTGAAAGCCTTCTTGCCCCACTGGCAAGTGATGAGGGCTATGAACTTGTAGCCGTTGAAAGCGCGGGTGCACGCAAGTCGCCTGTTGTAAGAGTCTTTTTGGATACAGAGGGCGGCATCAATATCGATCAGATAGCGCAAGCCAATCACTGGATATCCCAGGCTATTGAGGACTCCGGGTTGATCAGCGGCTCTTACACACTTGAGGTGAGCTCTCCAGGGATCGACCGCCCACTGTCCAAACCGGCTGACTTCACCCACAACATCGGCGAGATCGCTAATATAAAAACAAAACCCATAAACGGTAGAGGCACATTTACCGGCCGAATTCTCGGGGTCGATGACGGAAGCGTTACTCTAGATATTGGTGATGACTCTGTTGAAATTGACATGACTTCGATCATAAAGGCACGCCTCAAGGGCAGGGTTGACTTCGGTCAGAAAGGAGAGGCTAAAAATGAGCTCTGAACTGATGGACGCCCTCAAAGCCCTCGCTCGTGAGAAAAACATCGATGAATACTACATGATCGACAAACTCGAGCAGCAGCTTTCGACGACTTACCAGCGCATTATGGATCTAGAGAACGAGACAAGGGTTGTTCTCGACAAGGAGACTGGCCGACTTTATGTATACGAGCTTGTTCCTGTCGGTGGCACAGAAGAAGATCCTCAATTCGAAGAACGAGATATAACCCCGAAAGATGTTTCCAGAATTGCAGCGCAAGCTGCCAAGAGCATAATCATGGGATCGATCAAAGAGGCCGAGAAGGAGCGTATCTTTGAGGAGTACTCGGACCGCGTCGGCGAAAGTGTCACTGGAACGGTTCAGCAATCGGACTCCCGGTACACTCTGATCAAACTGCGGGAGGGTGTCGAAGCACTTCTTCCTCCCAGTGAGCAGCCGCCCAATGAGCGCTACGATCACAATCAGCGAATCAAGGCTTACATCATCGAGGTTCGTAAAACCTCCAATGAGCCCTCCATAGTTGTTTCCAGAACCCACCCCGGACTCATCCGCCGCCTCTTTGAGCTGGAGGTTCCGGAGATCTACGAAGGTATCGTTGAAATAAAGAGCATCGCCCGCGAACCCGGCATGCGTAGCAAAATCGCAGTCTCAAGCCGCGAATCGAGCCTTGACCCTGTAGGGGCCTGCGTGGGACCGAAAGGCTCACGTGTGCGTATGATAGTCAGCGAGCTTCGTGGAGAGCGTATCGATGTCATTCCGTGGTCGGAAGATCCTGCAATCTATGTTGCTCACGCGCTCTCACCTGCGAAGGTTGCGCAAGTGACAACTGCCGAAGACACCCATACCGCAACTGTGTTGGTGCCAGACGATCAACTGTCTTTGGCCATCGGAAAAGAAGGCCAAAACGCTAGACTTGCAGCAAAACTGACTGGCTGGAGAATAGATATCAAGAGTTTATCTCAGGCGGGCGCCTCGGGCTTGTCGGCGCCAAGAGCCTCCGGGGTGGACGCACTTCATGCCGAGGAGTACGATGGTCGATGCGTCGCAGTCACATCGTCTGGACTACGCTGCCGAAATAAGGCGGTTCCCAACTCCATGTACTGCAGAATCCACGAGAAGGAGGCGTCATAGCGTTGAGCGCGGGCCGAAAAACTCACGGCCGCACGTGCATCGCTTGCCGCCAGGTCGCAGACAAGCCGGAGCTCGTTCGTGTGGTCAGGGCGGTGGATGGATTTATTCACATTGACCCCTCCGGGAAGGTAAACGGACGTGGTGCGTATGTTCATCCTCGGCAGCAATGCTTCGATGCGGCGATCCGAAGGCGAAGATTCGACCACGCACTAAAAGTTAGACTTCAGGAAGATGACACAGACAAGCTTCTCAAGGATTTTGAGCGACTCAAAAATGTAATTGAGTTCGATGCCCACAAGGAAGGTGACAGCAGCTAATGCCCAATATGCGAGTGCATGAGTTGGCCAAGGAGTTTGGGATGACCTCCCAGGAGCTCCTTGAGCATCTCGCTAGATTGAAGATTCCCGCCAAAGGACACTCCTCATCTCTTTTGGAAGCATATGTGGGTAAGATCCGAAAGGATTTGGCGCCGATCATCGAGGAGCGCCAGGCCGAAATTCAGGCTGTCCGTCTTTTGCAGGACGAAGAAGAGCGCAAGGCTGCAGAGGCACTTGAGGAGCAGATGAAGGCTGAGGCCGCCGAGAGGACCCGACGTGAGTCCGCTGCACGCGCGAAGCGTGAGGCGGAAGAGGCCGCCACTAAAGCCGCGAGGGAGGCCGAGGAAGCCAAGGCACGCATCATACAAGAAACCAATGCAGCAGCCTTGGCCGCCCAGGCCGAGCTAGACAAGGCGGCCACCCTGGAGAAAGAAGAGGAAGATCGCTACCGCGCAATGGCTGCTCAAGTGGAAGTTCAGTCGGCGCACAAAATCGCCCACGATCGAGTGATCGAGGAAGCTCGCATCGCAGTAGCGGCGGCGCATGCACAAGATGGCAAGCGCAAAAAGCGTAAGAAGAAGCGTGAAGAAGAGGATGTCCCTGCCGCTGACGCTACCGTGGAGCAGCCAACTCAGCCCCAGGATTCAGCTACGGATACAGTTACGATTACCGAAGGCGCCACCGTTGGAGAGTTCGCGGAGGCATTGGGGCTGCCTGCCAATGAAATTATCAAGCGACTTATGATTCTGGGCACCATGCTTACAGTCAATCAACCCATCTCCCGTGATATCGCTGAGCTTATCGCAGATGACCTCGGGGTTTCCTTGAGCGTAATCGCTCTTAGCGAAGAGACGGCTCCTACCTTTGATGACAAGCCGGAAGAGCTAGAGCCACGGTCACCGGTTGTAACTGTCATGGGACACGTTGATCACGGGAAGACCTCTCTTCTCGATGCCATTCGGGATTCGGGTGTTGCGAAAACAGAGGCTGGTGGAATCACCCAGCACATTGGTGCATCGGTAGTGACGCACGGGGACAACAAGATTACGTTTATTGACACACCCGGACATGAAACCTTTACCGCAATGCGTGCTCGTGGTGCAAAAGTGACTGACATAGCCGTTCTGGTGGTAGCCGCTGACGACGGCGTCATGCCGCAGACTATAGAGGCGATACACCATGCCCAAGCTGCCGGAGTCCCGATAATCGTGGCAGTCAACAAAATCGACAAAGAAGGCGCCGATCCTGAGCAGGTGCGACAGATGCTCACGGAGCACGCCATCGTTCCGGAGGAGTGGGGCGGCAAAAACATATTCGTGAATGTCTCGGCTAAGCAGCGGATAAATATCAATGAGCTTCTCGAAACGATTTTGCTTGTTGCCGAGGTAGAAGAGCTAAAAGCTAACCCGAACGCTTTGGCGAGCGGCGTCGTTATCGAGGCCAAGCTCGACAAGGGCCGAGGACCGGTCGCTACCGTACTGGTTCAGAGGGGAACTCTCAAAGTCGGTGATCCGTTAGTCGCAGGCACATCTTACGGAAGGGTTCGCGCGCTCATCGACCCACGTGGAAAAAGCTTGACTCAGGTTATACCTGGTGAGCCCGCCGAGATACTGGGATTGGGCAGCACTCCTTCCGCCGGTGACGAGTTCCGCATCTTCGCCGATGAGCGAGACGCTCGGGACCTCGCCGAGGAAAGAGCCCTCAAGCAGAGACTGATTGCTCAGGGCAAGAAAGAGCGTATCTCCCTAGAGGATCTTTTTGCCAGGATTCAGGAGGGCGAGATCAAAGACCTGAATCTGGTAGTTAAGGCAGACGTCCACGGTTCGATCGAGGCGCTGAAAGATGCACTGGACAAGATGGACCAGTCGGAAGTGCGTATCTCGGTCATTCACTCTGCCGTAGGAGGCATTACAGAGACTGACGTGATGCTGGCTGGGGCCTCCGACGCGATCGTCATTGGCTTTAACGTTCGACCCGAGCCCAAGGCCAAAGCGCTTGCCGAGAAAGAAAATGTTGATCTTCGCCTCTACCGGGTTATCTACAAGGCCATCGAAGACATTAACGCAGCTAGAATCGGAATGCTAAGTCCCGATGTCGTCGAAGAAGACACAGCGCGCATCGAAATCCGAGAGCTCTACCGAGTGCCGAAGATCGGCCTGATCGCCGGTTGCTACGTTCTCGAAGGCGAAATCAACCGTGACGATCAAATACGTATCGTGCGCGAGGGAGCTGTAATCTTTGAAGGAAAGGTCGGATCTTTACGACGATTCAAAGACGATGTGAAGTCAGTTCGCTCCGGTTACGAGTGTGGAATCTCTATCGAGGGATATCAGGACATCAAAGATGGTGACTTTATAGAAGCCTACAAAACAGTTGAAATCGCTCGTAATGAATAAGTCAGGATATATCGATGAAGCAGACGCCACGCACAAGAAGGATCAACGAAAATCTCAGGGAGATCATCGCCTCGATCCTGGTCAACAACTTTGCTGATCCCCGCCTGGAGTTCATCACGGTGACCGGTGTAAGCATCGCTCCTGATCTGAGTGTCGCCAATATATATGTCATTACACACGGAGATGCTGAACGCTATCAGGAAGCTCTCGACGGGCTTGAGTCTGCCAAAGGCAGAATACGGTCACTGATGGGCGCGAGAATCAAGATGCGAGTTACCCCTGAGCTAAGGTTTTTCATCGATGACAGCGTCGACAACGGGATGAGGATCAACGAGGCACTGAGGGTCGTTCCTCCTACTCTCGTGCGTAATCTCGAAAACGATTCCAGCGCCGATGCATCAGGCGATGATTCCACCTCATCGGGATAGTTCAGTGAACGCCTCCTTCCACCGTGCTGCATTGCTATTGCGCCAGGCGGAAACTGTAATAGTTTCAGGCCACACAAATCCCGACGGGGATTCGATCGGCTCCGTTCTGGCTTTGACCCTGGCACTTAGAGATGCCGGGATTCCCGCGGTTCCCACACTTGCTGATCCCACTGAGCCGCCGCCGAAATACTCATTTCTCCCAGGTTTTGCCCTGTTCGTACCCGCCGATGAGTGCAGCGCTCCTGATCTTTTTATTGCACTGGACACTGCGTCGGCCTCAAGACTCGCAAATGCCGAAGCGCTCGCGAAGGCTGCAAGAAACGTGATCACCATAGATCATCATCCGGACGGAGAAGAGTTCGGCTCCATCAACATCGTTGATTCGTCGATGGCCTCAACTACCCAACTGGTTTGGCGGTTCATTCGCGCGCTTGAAATCAAAATGACTCCCGAAATCGCCCAGTGTTGTTACGTGGGGTTGCTCACAGATACCGGGCGCTTTGCATACTCCAACACCACGCCTGTCGCACTTCGCGACGCAGCAATGATGATCGAAGCAGGAGTTGACCCCGCCGAGATCGCGCAACTCATCTATCAGGAGCACTCGACCGAAGCGCTTGAGCTCGAAGCCAGAGTTCTGTCGCGCCTCAAAATCGTCAACGCCGGACGTGTTGCGTATTCCTGGTACAGCGATAACGACATCGCGGAAACCGGCGCCATAAGCTCAGACACCGAGGATTTACCTGACTCTATCCGACGCCTGGGCGGCATCGATGTCGCGCTGCTACTTCGCGTTACAAACGGCTCTATCCGGGTGAATCTTAGATCCAAGAGTACATTCGACGTCTCACAGATAGCGAAAATGTTTGGAGGGGGCGGTCATATTCCTGCCGCCGGATTCACTTTTTCGGGAACAATCGAAGACCTGTTGCCTCAGCTGCTCACTCGTTTACCTGGATGCAAGGATTCAGATTGTGCCTAGGCGCCATACCCCAACGGGTCTTTGCGGAATCTTACTTATCGACAAACCCGCCGAGATGACCAGTCACGACATAGTCGACTCCGTGAGAAGGATTACGGGTGAGAAGCGCGTCGGTCACGCCGGTACCCTAGACCCGATGGCCACCGGATTGATGTTAATCCTGGTTGGTCCTGCTGCTCGGCTCTCGCCGTACCTCAGCGTAGCTACAAAGACCTATGAAGCTTCAGTGGTCTTTGGATCTGCAACCGATACGGACGACGCGACAGGGAAGACGCTTCACACCTGTCCGGTTCCTCCATCTGCAGCAGATAAAGCGTTCGCCGATAAAACAGTGGCCGCCCTTATCGGAGAGGCCGAACAGGTTCCGCCGCAATATTCGGCGATCAAGAAAAATGGAGTGACCGCATACACCATGGCTCGCAAGGGCGAGGCCGTTGTAATGGAGTCTCGCACGATCTCAGTATTCGAAGCAGAGCTCCTCGCCATACAACCGGGCCCTCCTGTAGCGTGGGATCTCCGCATGACAGTCTCAAAGGGCACCTACATACGCTCGATCGCCCGAGACCTCGGCGAGACCATTGGCTCTTGCGCTCATCTCGGTGGTCTCAGGCGTCTGAAGTGCGCACATCTTGATGTCGATGAGGCTTTAAAGATCGAGGATCTTCCCAGAGAGCCGGAGGCTCTTGCACGCTTGTTTTTCGATCCCGTTGATGCGCTGGGACTTCCTGTCGTACAGGTAGATAAGCATACTGCCGAGAAGATTTCATCGGGTCGCCGTTTACCAATTGCATCGATCGGCTCTGATATAAAAGCGCAGGAACGCTACGTCGTTCTCCACGATGGTCGCGTGCTGGCGATATACTCGGTTTCTGAAGAGGAATTTGTGCCACTTACAGTGATGCCTCCGGACACGAAATTCGGTACTCGGAGATGACGCGAATATACGAATGGCACTCCTCTATGTCGTCAATTGGTCCTTGTGTGGTTGCCATTGGCGCATTTGATGGAGTTCACCTCGGGCATCAGGCCCTGATAACTGAGGCTATCGAGCTTGCGAACAAGGCTGGCGTCGAGTGTGTGGTAATGACCTTCGACCGTGACCCTGACACTGTAGTCTGCCCAGACAGTGTGACTCCTCAGCTTCTGTCGCAGCGAGACAAGATCGGAATTCTGTCCGATCTTGGTATCGACGCGATTGTCATAGTGCCCTTCTCGGCTGACCTGGCAGATTGCCCGCCGGCTGATTTCCTTGAAAGTGTGGTAGTCGCTTCACTTTCTCCCAAGGCGATTGTGGTGGGTGAGAACTTTCGGTACGGAAAAAATGCGTCCGGTTGTGTAGCAGATATAAAAAGCTACGGAGCCAAACATGGGTTTTCGGTAATCGGGCGCGAGTTGCTAAAGATCGACGGCGCGCCAGTTACATCCACGCGCATACGCGCCCTGGTATCTTCAGGTGATGTTGATTTAGCTCAGCACCTTCTGGGCAGGGCACACAGGATAACCGGGCGCGTGACTCACGGCCGTGGGCAAGGCGCAAAGATACTCGGCATTCCTACGGCCAACATCGTGCCCGAGCTGCTTTGCGCGCTTCCGGCTGCAGGAGTATACGCCGGGTGGGCACATCTGGAAAAAGAGCGCTTTGCTGCTGCGATCTCGGTGGGACGGCCGCCATCGTTCCCGAGCTCTCGCCATCATCTCGAAGTACATATGCTGCACTTCGAAGGCGACATTTACAACACCGATCTTATGGTCGAGTTCACTACCAGGCTTCGAGAGCAATATCGCTTCGATTCCCGCAACACTCTTGCCGCCGCGATTAGGGCTGATCTTGCTCTAGTAGATGAGCTTTCCCGTAAATAACTGAGAGCTTTTGCGTGTGCGCGTCTTTTGGCCGCAAACTTTATAACCTTGCCAACGGTGCGCACTTTGAGCGCGCGGCCTTCGATTGTGTTATAGTTTGGCGGTTGTAAGGAATATGCCTCGTTCTGAGATATCCGAATCACCAACGGTAATCACGGAATGAGGTGGACCCGCGAAAGAAAGGTGAGCTTGAAAATGCCATTGGAAAAAGAAGTCAAAGTCAAGATCATTGCGGATCATGCGCGTTCCGAGACCGACACCGGTTCTCCGGAAGTGCAGATCGCTCTATTGACAAAGCGTATCAAGGATCTTACGGAGCACCTAAAAATTCACACTAAGGATCACCATACGCGTCGGGGGCTGCTAAAGCTTGTCGGACAGAGGCGAAACTTGCTCGCCTATCTCAAGAAGACCGATATCACCAGATATCGTGAGCTCATCTCAACTCTAGGTATCCGTGGATGACCGTCTCCGTAACCCTCGCTGAGCAAAAGGACTAATACATGAACAAAATCGTCGATACATTTGAGCTATTCGGCAAAGAGTACACCTTTGAAACTGGCGAGCTGGCCAAGCAGGCTGGCGGAGCGGTTGTAGTTCGGCAAGGTGACACGATGGTACTGGTGACCGCCACCGCGTCAACTCAGGCCAAGGATTTGGATTTCTTCCCTCTGACCGTTGATTTCGAAGAGCGCATGTATGCTGCCGGTAAACTCCCTGGCGGCTTCATAAAGCGCGAGGCACGGCCGAGCGAGAAGGCCATACTGACCGCTCGCATGATCGATCGTCCGCTCAGATCCGCATTTCCTGACGGTTTTCGAAATGAGCTTCAAGTAATTGCGACTGTTCTCTCGGCAGATCAGATCAATCAGCCGGACGTGATTTGCATTATGGGCGCCTCGGCGGCCCTGCTTGTCGCAGGCGTACCCTTCGAGGGTCCGATCGCTGGCGTCAGAGTAGCTCGTGTCGATGGGGAGTATGTTGTAAATCCCTCCTTCGATGAGCTGGACTCCTCAGACCTCGACCTGGTTGTGGCTGGCTCCTCGGATGCGATCTATATGATCGAGGCAAGCGCAAATGAGGTCTCGGAAGATGAGATGCTCGATGCCATGACATTTGCCCAAAGTGCGATCGCAGAGTTTTGCGAAGTTCAGAGACGTTTCGCAGCAAAGTGCAATCCAGCCCCTCTGAAAATCGCTATTCATGAGATAGAAGAGTCACTTCGCCAGAGGGTTTTCTCTGCTGGGGCAGAGAAGATGCGCTCGGCGCTAAGAAATCCAGACAAGCAAGTGCGGATGAGCGATGTTGCTGCCGTCAAGGAAGAGGTTCTCGCTGGATTCACCGAAGATGAGCTCAATGCCTCTGGAAAGAACATCCGCGCGCTGCTCAAAGAGCTCGAGAAGTCGACGATGCGCGATATGGTGCTCTCCGAGGGCGAGCGGGTCGATGGACGAAAGATCGATGAGGTTCGCCAGGTGACCAGCTCTGTAGGCTACTTGCCACGTGCACACGGTTCAGGGCTCTTTACTCGTGGACAAACGCAGGTCCTCTCGGCGCTGACTTTGGGAATGCTCTCAGAGTGGCAGCGTATCGACACGATCGACGTGAGTGAGGGCAAGCGTTATCTTCACCACTACAACTTCCCGCCGTTTTGCACCGGAGAGATTGGCTTCATGCGGGGCCCCAAGCGGCGCGAGATTGGCCACGGCGCGCTTGCGGAGCGGGCACTTTTGCCTGTCCTTCCCGATCAAGCCGATTTTCCATACACCATCCGGATAGTATCTGAGGTCTTAGAGTCCAATGGCTCAAGCTCCATGGGATCGGTGTGCGGATCAACCTTAGCCCTGATGGATGCCGGTGTACCAATCACCGCACCGGTTTCCGGCATAGCGATGGGCCTTATCAAAGAGGGTGACCGGGTTGCGGTGCTCTCCGACATTCAGGGACTCGAAGACTTCCTCGGCGATATGGATTTCAAGGTCGCTGGAACCGCAAAGGGAATTACGTCCTTGCAGATGGATAACAAGGCGAAAGGCCTTAGCCACGAAATCCTCGAGACTGCCCTGCGCCAGGCGAAGGTCGGCCTTGTATACATCCTTGAAGAAATGCTCAAGGCTATCGACTCGCCGAGAAACGAGCTGAAGCAGCATGCGCCGAGGATTCTCACCGTCCGGATTCCGACTGACAAGATTCGTGATGTAATCGGAAGTGGCGGAAAGGTTGTCCGCGCCATACAGGAAGAGACCGGGGCTCAAATCGATATTCAGGAAGATGGCGTTATCTTTATCGCATCTCGCGACGAGGGCGGGGAAGAGGCGCGGCGGCGTATCGAGATGATCGTCAAAGAGCCTGAGATCGGTGAGAAGTATCTTGGTCGCGTCGTTTCAACACAGGCTTTTGGAGCCTTCATAGAGCTAATACCGGGTAAAGATGGACTGCTGCACATCTCGCGCATCGCTAAAGGACGCGTCGAGAAGGTTGAAGACATGCTAAACGTCGGTGACGAGGTTGAAGTTGAGATCATCGACATCGACGATCGCGGCAAGGTTTCGCTAGACCGCATCGACAAGCCTGAGGCGCCAAAGAGCCAGCGTCCCGAAGGAGCCTCGGATGACTCGGGTGATCGTGGCCACAAGCCCCCAGGTCGCTCTAGCGATGAGGACAGGAAGCGTCGTAGGCGTCACTAGATGTTTTGTGAAGTCACAACTCTGGACAATGGAATATCGGTAATTTCCGAGAGGATAGACACCGTCCGCTCGGTAGCGATCGGCGTGTGGTTCGCCGTCGGTAGCAGGGATGAGTCCGCTGCTGAATCGGGAATGTCTCACTTCCTTGAGCACATGATGTTCAAGGGGACAGACACCCGCTCGGCGGCGGACATCTCACAGGCATTCGACGGTTTGGGGGCAGAGTTAAACGCCTTTACCTCCAAAGAGTACACATGCTACTACTCTCGGGTTATCGACCGACATCTGCCTACCGCGATCGAGCTGCTCTCCGACATGGTTTCCAACTCCCTTCTGGCCGATGATGCGTGTGCCAGTGAGCGTGAGGTCGTCATCGAGGAGATCGCCAGGATGGAAGACACTCCCGACGACCGGATTCACGAGCGCTTCGCCAAGGCTCTGTGGCCCGGGCACCCGCTTGGCGCTTCAATTCTCGGCTCACGTGAAAGTGTGTCCACATTCGGGAACGGCTCCACGGCTGCTTTCAAGGATTCGCATTACACAACCGGTAACTGCGTAGTGGCAGCGGCCGGTAATGTTGAACACTCCCAGCTTGTAGAACTTATTGGCAAGCACCTGACCCTGCGCTCAGGTTCGCGAACAGTGCGAGATAGTGGCTTTCAATCCAGTCCTGAGCCCCTTTCGGTTCTGACAAGGGACACGGAGCAATCACATATCTGTTACGGTGTGACCGCACTCAATGCGCAGCATGAGGATCGCTTTGCTCTCTCAGTCGCAGATACCATCTTCGGACGCGGCATGTCTTCTCGGCTGTTCATGGAGATTCGTGAAAAGCTTGGTCTGGCCTACGCTGTTTATAGCTTTGTCTCGCTCTTTCAAGACACAGGGCAGTTCGCGGTCTATGCCGGAACTCGACCTTCGAATACCGAGCAAGTTGTCGCAACCATTCGAAACGAGATCGACAGGCTCTGTGATTCCGGTGTAACCGCCGAGGAGCTCGACCGAGCCAAAAAGGCGATGACGGGCAGTCTGGTTTTGGGGCTGGAGAGCACGCCAAACCGAATGACAAGACTCGGCAAGGGCTTGATAACCAACGCCGAACTCTTGTCGATCGACGAGCTCGTTGACAGAATCGAAAGCGTTACGCAGGCCGATGTAATCCGAGTCGCCCGCGAATCTTTTTCAGGCCCTCGCTCGCTTGCTGTGATCGGGCCCTATGCTCAGGATGACATCGCGCATCTTATCGGATAATTTTTCTTTGAAGGAGGGCATATCCGATGATTGATGTAATCGTTTCAGGCGCTGCAGGAAAGATGGGCAGCGAGGTGGTTAGAGCGGTATCTGATGCCGAGGGCATGCGAGTTGTCGCTGTGGTAGATCCTGGCTTTGCGGGTACTGCTTCTGGCCATGAAGAGATGGGCGCTATAGCGCAATTTACCGATCTTGAGCTCGCAATCAAGCAGACTGGCCCCGCTGTGATGGTGGATTTCACCCGCCCGGATGTCGTGGAAGCGAACTTGCGTACAGCGCTTGCCGCCGGCCTTGATTGTGTGTGCGGGACAACTGGGCTCTCGCAGCAACAACTACAATCCCTTTCTGCAAAGGCCCCCGCGGGCACCTGTCTGTTTATGGCGCCAAACTTTGCGATCGGCGCGGTCCTAATGATGCGATTCGCCGCTCAAACCGCTCGCTATATGCCACAAGCCGAGATTATAGAGTTGCACCATGACAAAAAAGTCGATGCCCCAAGTGGAACGGCTCTGCGCACGGCATCGCTGATAGCTCAATCGCGTCGTGGCGTACCGGCGACGCATGCAGACACGGGTGGCACAAAACCGGAGGCGAGGGGAGCGCTGGTCGAGGATATACCGGTCCACTCGATTCGTCTGCCTGGGCTGGTCGCGCATCAAGAGGTTATCTTCGGAGGGGTCGGACAGACCCTGTCGATTCGCCACGACTCAATAGACCGAAAGAGCTTTATGCCCGGCGTCGTTTTAGCTATCCGTGAAGTGGGCGAGCGCTCTGGTCTCATTATCGGCCTCGAATCATTGATGGACGCCTGAGAGTACCAATGAAAGAACAATCGACCGATTCTCGCATCGTTGTAATGAAGTTCGGAGGAACATCCGTCGCCGAAAAGCACGGCAGAGATGCTGTCGCACGCCGAGTCAAGGAAGCGATCTCAGATGGGAAAGCACCTGTGGTTGTGGTCAGCGCGATGGGCCGAGCGGGATCGCCGTACTCCACGGATACACTTCTCTCGCTCGTGGAGTCTTTCCCGCCTGACCTACGCGAGCAAGACATTCTAATGTCAACCGGAGAGCTTATCTCAGCGGTTCTACTTGCTCACGAACTTCGGGCATCCGGCATTGAGGCGCAAGCGCTCTCCGGCACGCAGGCCGGTATAGTCACTGACGACCTGCACGGCAACGCATCTGTCATAGAGATCTATCCGCACCTGCTGAAAGAGGCCATATCTGAAAGGGTCGTTCCTGTTGTGGCGGGATTTCAGGGACTTTCTCGCTCCGGTTACGTTACGACCCTAGGCAGAGGCGGCAGCGATACGACCGCGTGCGCTTTAGGCGTTGCCCTCAATGCCGAGTCGGTTGAGATCTATACCGATGTCGACGGTATCGCGACAGCTGATCCAAGAGCGTGCGATAGTGCGGTCACGCTAGAGGTTATCGGATCCGACGAACTTTACCAGCTTGCCAGGCATGGCTCACGGGTTGTCCACGCGCCGGCGGCCGAGCTTGCTTTGGCCTCGCATCTTGGGCTGTCGGTTCGTAACACATTTACTGACGAGCGCGGAACAATGGTCGTTAGCATCTCCGACTACGCCCCCCGTGCAGTTGCTACTGCGCTGTCGCACAGTGAGAATATCGTCAGGGTTAGCGTCGATCTCGGCTCAGTCGCTGGTAGTAGTCAGAACATGGCCGCTCAGTCCAAGGTCTATCGTTCTCTCGCCGATGCGGGAATCTCTCTTGACATGTTCACTCCCGCTGAAAGCTCCTTGCTGTTCACGGTTTCAAGCAGTGCGAAAACCTCAGTGTGCGAGGTCCTGGATTCGCTCGGCTTTACCTATACAACCCGCTGCGAGCTATCCAAGGTCACCCTCGTTGGGGCTGGAATGCACGGTGTCCCCGGAGTTATGGCCAAAATCGCGGAATGTCTGTACGCTGCTGATGTAAGTGTAATTCAGACCGCTGACAGCCATGCCACGATTTCCGTTGTAATCCCCTCAAGCGACATCGAAAAAGCACTCAAAGCGTTGCACGATGGTTTTGATCTTGGAACCCCACGATGATCGGCTGCACTCCCGGCGGCCTGCAAGATAGGAGAGAGTAAAGATGAGTAACCCTCGCTTTGGCCGGATGATCACCGCAATGGTAACCCCATTTACCGATGACGGCTCGCTTGACCTATCAAGAGCCGCCGAGCTCGCCGAGAAACTCCTCCTCGAGAACTCCGACGCCCTAGTGGTTTGTGGCACGACAGGGGAGTCTCCGACGATCTTTTATGACCAAAAACTCGATCTGTTTCGTGCGATTATTGAATCTGTGGCGGGCAGAGTACCTGTCATAGCCAACGCTGGAGACAACTGCACCGATGATTCGGTGAAGTTCGCCCGTGAAGTCGAGGCGCTAGGTGTTGACGCGATAATGGCTGTGGTGCCGTACTACAACAAGCCCCCGCAGGAAGGGCTTTACCGGCACTTTAGGGCAATCGCCGAAGCCGTCAGCGTACCGGTGATCCTCTACAACATACCCGCGAGATGTGTAATCAACATGGAGCCGGAGACAATTCTTCGCCTGGCGCACGATTGCGAGAACATCGTCGCTGTGAAACAGGCTAACTCCGACTTGACGCAGGCCGCTGCCATAATTGCGGAAGCCCCGAAGGGCTTCGAAGTTTTAGCCGGTGACGATGAACTTGCCCTTCCGATGATGGCTACCGGTGGAACCGGGGTAATCTCGGTGATCTCGAATATAGCGGGCCAGCGCTTCAAGGAGATGATCCTCGCTCAGGTAGCAGGCGACCACACGCGGGCGCTCAGGATTCATATCGAGCTGCTCCCACTAATGAAAACCTTGTTCATGACGGCCAATCCGATCATGATCAAAAAGGCGTTAGCGCTTTGCGGATTCCCTGTGGGACAGGTGCGGTTGCCTCTGATTGAGGCCACCGAATCTCAAACCGCCGAGCTCGCCTTTGTACTGCAAAAACTTGGCATTATTCACACAGAAAAGGAGTCATAGATAAAGGTATGACACAGAAAAAGAATCGCCTTCGCGTCATCCCGCTCGGCGGGCTTGATGAGATAGGCAAAAATATGACCGTATTTGAGTGCGGCTCGGACATGGTCGTCGTAGATGCGGGCATCATGTTTCCCGATGCCGATCATCCGGGAGTGGATCTTATACTTCCTGATTTTTCGTACGTCCTGAAAAGGCGCGACAAACTAAGAGGCATAATCATCACCCACGGTCACGAAGACCATACTGGCGCGCTCCCATACTTACTCAAAGAGCTTGGAGACAAAGTTCCCGTTCTTGGAACCAAGCTTACACTCGGTCTTATCAAGGGCAAACTTGAAGAGCATGGAATCCGCAAAGCCAAACTCCGTGAGATCCGCTCAGGCGTGCACGTCAACCTCGGTGGACTCGGTTTTGACTTTATCGCGGTAAATCACTCGATCCCCGACAGCGTAGCGGTCGTTATCAGAACTCCGTTCGGCAACGTCTTGCATACGGGGGATTTCAAGTTCGACCAAACGCCTGTTGACGGTCGGCTCACCGACTACCAAGAGTTAGCCAAACTCGGCAAGCAAGGTGTGTTGCTGCTCATGAGCGACTCCACAAATGCCGAGGCCCCCGGGATCACTCAATCTGAATCCACCATCGGGCCCACCTTGCAAAAGATCATGTCCGAGGCTGAGCAAAGGGTTATAGTTGCCTCGTTCTCCAGCCACGTCCACAGGGTTCAGCAAGTTTGTGATGCCGCTGTCGCTTGCGGCAGAAAAGTAGTTGTCACGGGCCGATCGATGGTAAACAACATAAAGATCGCAAGAACTTTAGGCTATCTGAAGGTAGACGAGAAGGATATCGTCGATGCCTACTCCATGGGCAAACTTTCCCCGAAAAAGGTCTGTGTCCTGTCGACTGGAAGTCAAGGAGAGCCCCTCTCGGCACTGGCACGCATGGCCAACGGCGAACACCGCGCTGTACAGATTGAACCCAACGACACCGTCATAATATCGGCCTCGCCCGTACCTGGAAACGAGAAGGCAGTCGGCAGGGTTATCAACCGACTTGTAAAGCTCGGCGCCCACGTCAAGCATCGCGGCTCGGCGCCGGTCCACGTCTCGGGGCATGCGGCGTCAGAGGAACTGAAGTTGATGCTAAACCTCACCAATCCGAAGTATTTTGTGCCCATCCACGGCGAATCCAGGCATCTTCACGCCCACGCAGCCACTGCGCGCTCGGTTGGGATTGCCAAAGAAAGCATCTTTATGCTCGAAAACGGCGATTGTCTTGAGATATCCGACAGTGGCGTTCGCATGGGGACGAAAGTTGATGCCGGCATCGTATACGTTGATGGGCTTGGAGTTGGGGATGTAGGAAGTGTTGTGCTTCGCGACAGACAGCTTCTTGCACGAGACGGCATCGCTACGGTTGTAATTGCGATCGACGCCTCCTCGGGCAAAGTGCTCGGTGATATTGAGCTGATAATGAGAGGCGTCACCGTTTCGGAAGGCGACCATCTGCTAGTAGAGGCCCGAGCCCGGATCACCAAAACCCTGGAGAAAACGGCGAAAGCCACTGTTGTGGACAAAGCTGTGATCGCGAGTGCGGTCCGAGAGTCACTGTCACAGTTCTTGTGGGAGCAAGTCCGACGCCGTCCAATGATCATTCCTGTTGTGGTGGAGGCCTGATAGATGATAGAGGTACTACAGGCCATAGGCTTTGGGATTCTTCAGGGCATCGCAGAGTTTCTTCCCATATCATCCTCAGGTCATCTCAGGATCGTGCAGGATCTATTTGGTGTGACCGAACAGTTTGGACTGGCATTTGATGTGTTTTTACACATTGCCACCCTGCTCTCCGTGGTCGTTTACTTCCGAAAAGACCTGCTCCACATGGGAATGTCTTTATTCACGAGGTCAGAAGAGCGAAAAGAGGATCGGCACCTTCTGACGCTTATTGTCATTGCTACGATTCCAACCGGTCTTATCGGATTGGCGGGTGCTGACTGGTTCGAGTACGTGCCAACCTTATATATTGGTGTCGCATTCCTGATCACATCCATCATGCTTGCAGCCACGGATCGCTTTTCCGGTGTGCCAAAAAGCCAGTCATTGCGCTTAGGATGGCTGCAGGCCGTTGTCATCGGGGTAGCTCAGGGCCTGGCGATAATGCCAGGAATCTCTCGTTCCGGCGCTACTATCGCAGCTGGATTGAGCATGGGACTCACGCGGGAGCAAGCCGCGCGCTTCTCGTTTCTCCTGTCAGTCCCCGTCATTCTTCTTGCCTCAGCAAAGCAGGCTTACGATGTCTTCGCTTTAGGAGAAACTCTACCTGGTCCTATAGCGCTCATGGCCGGATTTATTGCCTCGGCCGTAACCGGGTATCTCGCCATCGCAGGACTCATGAGTTTCATCAAGAAGTATTCGTTCACCGTTTTCTCCATATACACAGCTATCATTGGTATAAGCGTGATAATCTGGCAAATGGTGGCATAAGTAGCAGCCTAAACGAACTTTTAGTCAGGTAAGAAATGGCACCTAACCACAAGCCTGCCGCAGGCAGAAAACAACCGAAGATGGCATCGAAGCGCCAGGCTGAAGTGAAATCCACATTTACGCTTGATGCCGATTCGCGGAGTGACATCTATGGCATCGTGATGTGTGCAAGCGCAATTGCGCTGCTTATCGCGCTACTAGCCGAGGGAACCGGCATCGTTGGCAAGTACATCAGCCAGGCGATGCTTCTTGGATTCGGCGATGGGGCGTATGTCTGGCCGGTGCTCCTGTTGTTTTGGGGTATTACTTTTTTCATCAAGTCTTTTTCAGTTGCAAAGTTGCGGATAGGCATCGGCCTACTAGTGCTCTTCCTTGCTTTGATCTCCCTTATCAGCCTGTCAGCACCCTCGGCTACCTTCTGGTCCCATGAAACACTCTCCGCTTACGGCGGGTATTTGGGCGCATCCATTTCGTGGTCGTTTACAAACCTTGTAGGTACAGCCATCTCTTATGTGCTCTTATCAGCACTACTCCTGGTCGGCCTCGTGATCACCGGGCTATCAATCACAAAGGCGCTCGACTGGGTTATGGGGATATATCGCTCAAAAATACCCGAGGACGACACGCCGAATCGGTCTCGTTTACCCAGGGACAAGACTGTTCGGCTAAAAGAATCAAGTGCTGACCGGGAAACTCAATCGGAACTAGCCGATTCAAAAGCTATCTCTGAGTCAAGAAATGGATTTGAAGATCCCGAGCGTCGCAGGAAAACCATCCCGTCACCTCGCATCGCCGCCCCCAGAGCGATGGAGGGCTTTGAGCTGCCGCCATTCAAGATATTGGCCCGAACCAGTGAAACCGCCTCGCATCACCGATCTTCAGAGCGAGAGATGACAGCTACTGCCGCCTTGATCGAGGAGACTCTTGCGACTTTCGATATTCCAGTGAAAGTCGTTCATTGGGTCGCAGGTCCGACCGTTACGATGTTTGAGCTGGAGCTACCAAAAGGGCTCAAGGTCAACAGAATCACAACGCTAGCCGATGATATCGCTCTGTCGCTGGCAGCCTCCACGGTACGCATTCTCGCGCCAATTCCCGGCAAGTCTCGGGTTGGTATCGAGGTTCCAAACGTTCGCAGATCAACAGTCACTCTAGGCGATGTGCTTTGCTCTGCGCCATCTACATCAAGCAGTCCGTTGCTGCTGGGAGTAGGTAAGGACGTCTCCGGAGAGGCGGTACTTGCGGATCTTGCCACTATGCCGCATCTTCTCATCGCCGGGTCGACAGGCACTGGCAAATCTGTATGCATCAACGCGTTGCTCTCCGGAATCCTGATGCGTGCCACCCCAAGTGAGTGCCGGCTGATCCTGATCGATCCCAAGCGGATAGAACTGTCTTTGTACAATGGAATTCCTCACCTCTACGTCCCGGTGGTCACCGAGGCGAAAGAATCTGCAAGCGCGCTTGCATGGTCGGTTCAGGAGATGGAAAGACGCCTGAAGCTGCTTCAGGCCGCGGGAGCGCGCAATATCGGTATGTACAATGCGATGCTTCACGACAATAAGCTGCAAGAAGACGCCGAGGAGATGCCCTATATCGTCATAGTCATCGATGAGCTAGCTGATCTGATGATGGTAGCCGCTAAAGAGGTCGAAGATTCGATATGCCGCCTCGCTCAGCTCGCCAGGGCAGCTGGAATTCATCTTATCGTCGCCACTCAAAGGCCTAGTACCGACATCATCACCGGCTTGATAAAAACCAACATCACAAACCGCATAGCGTTTGCGGTAGGCAGCAGCATCGACAGTAGGGTCATTCTCGACCAGCCTGGCGCCGAGAAACTCGTTGGTCTCGGCGATATGCTCTTCTCCGTGCCCGCCTGGCCCAAACCAAAGCGAATTCAGGGCGCCTACATCTCCGAAGATGAAATATTGCAGATGGTCGAACATCTAAAATCGCAAGCTGAGCCGGAGTATCGCGATGAAATCCTGCGAGTAAAGGTCTCGGCTCAGGGCGGGGGCATAGACTCATCGGGCGATGAGGACCCTTTGCTGTGGGAGGCCGCAGACATCGTTGTGACCAGCGGCATGGGCTCAACGTCACTGCTGCAAAGACGACTGAAGGTCGGATACGCTCGCGCGGGAAGAATAATGGACATGCTTGAGGCTCGCGGAATCGTCGGTCTGCCGGATGGCAGCCGTCCAAGAGAGGTCCTTGTTGATGTGGAGGGCCTTGAAGCTGTGAGGGCATTCGAGCACCACGACGCGACACAAGGTGAGCGATAAGCGATGTCTGACTCTCTCGGAAAGCGCCTAGCCTCCGCCCGACGCGCTCTCGAAGTTTCACTTCGGGACGCTGAAAACGCTACCCTTGTTCGAGCAAAATACCTGGCGGCGCTCGAGAATGGCGACTACGATGCTTTACCGAACTATGCTTACGTTCGAGGGTATCTGATCGCCTACTGCAAGTACCTGAACCTGGACGCCGCTGACCTCCTTCAGCTGCTCGAACTCGAGATGGCGCCCGCCCAAGACAAAAATAAACTTGAAGGCGTGAGGCCCAGAAAAGAGATCAGGGCGCCACAGTCGGCGGTACCCGCAAGAGCCATTGCGATAATCGCTATCGTCGTAATCGTTATTGCAGTTTTCGCAATTGGGACGCAAAGACTAACTCGCGGGCCAGAGCCGTTGTCGCCGCTTCCTACCGTTCCTGTCTCAACCGAACCTACCGCTCCTGTCTCAGCCGAGCCGACCTCTCCGCCCATCACAGAGGTTAGCACGCCTGTTGCTGAGCCATCTCGGCAATCCACCCCAACTGATTCGGCTTTACCTACCGACCCATTCACATTGCGCGTTGAAATCGCTCAGGGATCCTCTTCGTGGCTCAAGATCAGAGTTGACGACTTGATAGCGTATGAAGGCATTCTGACCCCAAATGATGAAATGGTGTGGGAAGTGCTTGATCAGGCAACACTTGAAATCGGCCGACCAGGATCTGTGAAGATATTTCGCGACGATGAGCTCGTCGAGATCCCAGCGGGCGGCGCAGGTACGCCTGAGGTCACCATAACCAACGATGAGGTTTCTCGGCGATAAGCTGACTTGCATTTGCATCAAATAACACGAGTTGGAGGTACCAACAGATGGCAAAAGAACAAAGTTTCGACATCGTTAGCCAGGTTGACATGCAAGAGGTGGACAACGCTGTCCAGCAGAGTGCGAAGGAGCTTTTGCAGCGATACGATCTGAAGGACACCGGGTCGTCGCTGTCGCTGGATAAAAGCAAGGGGATAATAACGTTATCGGCGCCGAGCGATTTTATCGCAGGTCAAGTCAGGGATATTCTCGGCTCCAAGCTGATAAAGCGCGGTATAGATCTTCAGTCCCTTGTATGGGCGGCTCCGCAAACCGCCTCCGGTGGCACCGTTAGGGTCACCGCAACGATCGTCAATGGAATCGAAGCGGATATCGCCCGGCGCATCAACAAAGAGATCCGTGATCAAAAGTTCAAGGTGAAAGTTCAGATCGAAGGCGACAAGGTGAGGGTCTTTGGCCAGAAGCGCGATGAGCTGCAGGAAGTTATTGCCTTTCTGAAGGGCAACGACTACTCCATCCCGCTTCAGTTCACCAACTACCGCTGATGACCGACAGGATCGATCTTCTTTCGCGCGTTGGTGATGCGCCACGTGTGCACTTCATAACCCTGGGATGCCCAAAAAACGAGGTGGACACCGACTACATGCACGGACTCTTGCTCTCTTCGGGATACACTGTGACCGATGACCTTGCGCAGGCCGATGTCGCTGTTCTCAATACGTGCGGGTTCATTCAGGATGCCGTGGAAGAGTCGATCGCCGAGGCCCTTGATCTACTTGAATGGCGCGATGGCGTTCTCGGCCGAAAACTGGTGATGGCTGGATGCATGGTCTCACGGTATGGGGGGGAGCTCAGTAAGTCCCTGCCGGAGCCGGACGCTTACCTCGCCGTGAAAGAAGCGACCCGACTACCAGAAGTCCTCGATGAGCTTCTAGGCATAGACCGACAGGCCCACCCTGCGATACCGACGATCAAGCGATCGGGGACTCCGTCGCACTTTGCGTATCTGATGATCAGTGATGGGTGTCGCCGGCAGTGCGCTTACTGCACGATTCCGATGATTCGTGGACCCTACGAATCAAAACCGCTTGAGGCCATTGTCGACGAAGCGCGCCTCCTGGTGCAAAACGGGGCGAGAGAGATAATCCTTATCGGCCAGGACATATCATCTTGGGGCTGTGACCTCGAAGGTAGCCAAACGCTTCTCGACGTGATCAGAGATATCTCGGCATTGCCAGGCCTGGAGTGGCTACGGCTGATGTATGTGCAGCCCGACGGCATCACCGATGAGCTTCTTGAGTTGATCGCAAAGACCCGCAATGTGTGTAAATATTTGGACATTCCACTGCAGCACGCTTCTTCAGAGATCTTGCGCTCGATGCACCGCAATGGGTCTTCGAAATCCTTTATGGCACTCCTCGAAAAAATCCGAGGCACGATACCCGATATCGTGCTTAGAACTACATTCATCACCGGCTTTCCGGGAGAAACAAAAAAGCACTACAACGAGCTGCTTGAGTTCGTTGAGGATGCAGCCTTTGATTATGTTGGGGTATTTCCGTATTCTCGTGAAGCAGGCACACTCGCAGCCGAGATGCCAAACCAGGCCAGCTCGAAGGTGCGACTCAGCAGGGCTCAGCATCTACGTGATCTTGCTGACAGTCTCGCTCTCGAGCAGATCGCAAAACGAATCGGCACGACAGTAGATGTGCTGGCAGAGGGACGCGACGAAGACGGCTCTCCCGTCGGCAGATGGATGGGCCAGGCGCCTGAGGTGGATGGGATTGTCTTTCTCGACCGCGAGGTGCCAATCGGCCAGATTGTTGATGTTAAGATTGTCGACACAATAGGATATGACCTTGTCGGAGAGGTGATCTGAGATAGTGCGTGCGCCTATGAACTGGGCAAATCGAATAACCATCGCCAGAATGGTCTTCATACCTGGAGTCGTGGTGATACTGCTCGCAAGATTGCCTGACTGGGGTCCCTGGTGGGCCGCGGGGCTATTCACGGTACTTGCGGCAACCGATGCGGTCGATGGATATCTCGCGCGAACTCGCAATCAAGTCACAACGTTTGGAAAGCTAATCGACCCCCTCGCCGACAAGCTACTTGTAACCGCTGCGCTTGTCTCGATGGTTGAACTCGGGACCGTTCCTGCGTGGGTCGCACTGGTGATAATATCGCGCGAGTTCATCGTCACCGGCCTGCGAATGGTTGCAATGGCCGAGGGGAGGACCATATCGGCGGGGAATTTCGGGAAAGCAAAAACCGTGTTCCAGGTAATCGCAATCGTAGCTTTCATATTGGTCGACTCTGAGCCGGTAAAGAAGTTCAGCGGGGAGTTTTTTACCCTGCTCGAGATTGGCGCGTGGGGGATCATGGGAATAGCGCTGCTGCTGACAGTGGCCTCGATGATCGACTACTTCTACCACGCCCGCGACGTAATCCGCATTGAGCCGGAAGCTTCAAACAAAGACCCAATGTGAGCCGGATAAGCCCAATGCCCGCAGAGAAGCCAAGTGCAACGATCCTTACCATTGGCACCGAGATTACTTCAGGCGCGCGTCTTGACACGAACACCCGCTCCATTGCGCAGGTGCTAAGTGCGAGCGGATATCGCGTCACCGAAACTTTCAGTGTCGCCGATTTACACGATCGAGTCAGCCGGATGCTAGACCACCTCTGCAAGGATTATGATCTGGTCGTAACAACAGGGGGACTCGGCCCAACGCACGACGACCTGACTTTGGCTGCAGCCGTCGACGTTTTTGGACTGACTCTGGCGAGAAACAGTGTGCTTTATGAGAGGCTTTGCCCTGTAGCCGGAGCTCAGCTAGAGCCTGTCGCAGCCGAGCAGGTCCTTCGCCAAGCCGTCGTGCCCGTCGGCGCCAAGGTGCTAATGCCGACGATCGGTACGGCTCCGGGGCTGATAATCCCGATCCCGAAATACAACTCTACTTTGGCGCTACTACCAGGGCCACCCGCAGAGATGCTTGCAATGCTGCACGAATTCATCGGCGGGCCATCTGGGGAAGGCAACTACCGGGTTGCGCGATGCGTTGGCATTTCTGAGAGTGATGCCCAGATACTCGCCCAAAAAACACTGAGCAGATTTCCTGGTATCGACCTGACTATTCTTGCTTCCCCCGGTGACGTTCGACTTATGCTGATCAACCAAACCGGAACCCCTGGGGTACTCGACAAGGCGATTATGGCAATATCGGAAGCGTTCGGAACCCGGTGCTACTCCACCAACAATAAATCTTTACCTGAGGTTGTGGTTGATTGTGCAAGGGAAGCGAAGCTCAGGATCGCTACCGCAGAGTCGTGCACGGGGGGCTCGATAAGCTCGGCGATTACATCCGTTCCTGGCGCGTCCGAGGTCTTTATCGGCGGAGTGGTGGCGTACGATGATTCGGTCAAGAGCGGCGTTCTAAAAGTCGATCGAAAGCTGCTCGCCGAGCATGGCGCAGTTAGCACCGAGGTTGCACAGGCGATGGCGAAAGGCGCCTTGGCTCTGTTGGGCGCTGATGTTTCAATTGCGGTAAGTGGAATAGCTGGTCCAGGTGGAGGGACTCCCGACAAACCTGTGGGCCTTGTAGTCTTTGCGATTGCAATCTCTACCAACGGATCACTCAAGACGACCGCCTTTATAAAGAAGATACCTGGCGAGAGGGAGAGGATCCGCGAACGCTCGACTGTTTTTGCGATGGACTTGCTGAGAAGGACGATCATGAAAGGGGAGGTCCAATAGTATGCGGGTGTTCATAGGTGTTCAAGCGCCAGAGTGGCTCAGGTACGCAGTAAGACTTGGCCGCGACGAAATCTGCGCCTCGGCGGAGGCCTGGACACACGAAAAGTGGGTTCCTGAGAAGAATCTGCATATGACGGTAAAGTTCATGGGAGATATTCCACAAGAGGCAGTCGGTCATCTCCCACTGGATCTCGCTTCAGCTCTAAGCGATATACGACCCTTCGCTCTACCCGTCAAGGATCTGATCTATCCTTTGGGCGGATCAACCAAGACAACACTGCTGATGAGCACCTTTTCCGATCCAACGGGCGAATTCTCCCGCCTTGTCTCAGTCGTGGAAGACGTTGCGTGTGCCTACGGGGTAGTTCCGGAATCCAGAAAGCATCTCCCGCATGTGACCTGGGCGAGAAGTCGGCGGCCGCTAGCGCTACACGACAGAGAGCGACTGAACCATACTCTCGGCTCAATGGCCACCTCTGACTCCATACAAATCGATGAGCTGACGGTTTTCAAAAGGGTGCTGACTAAAAATCACCCACAGTACAAGATAATAGGCAGCGCTCAACTTGCTGGTTGACAACGAACATCTGTTCGTACTACCCTTGACGGGTGCCCCTCCGGATAATGGCGCAGTCATCTAAGGAGCAAATGATTATGGATGCCGAGAAGTTCAAGATTTTGGATATCACCAAGGAGCAGATCGACCGCAAGTTCGGTAAGGGCTCACTCATGAAACTGGGAGAGCATGCAGCTGTAATGAAGGTTGCAGCGATACCCACCGGATCACTTGCTCTTGATGCAGCCTTGGGTGTCGGAGGAGTGCCGAGGGGGAGAATTGTCGAAATCTATGGTCCGGAGTCAAGTGGAAAAACCACTCTGGCCTTACAGATCCTAGCCGAAGCCCAGGCTTTAGGCGGAGTCGTCGCATTTATAGACGCGGAGCACGCTTTGGATCCCACCTACGCATCGGCACTTGGTGTTGATGTCGACGAGCTTTTGATCTCGCAGCCCGATACCGGAGAACAAGCCCTGGAAATCGCCGACATGCTCGTTCGAAGCGGAGCAATTGATGCAGTTGTGATCGATTCTGTAGCCGCACTCGTGCCTAGAGCCGAACTTGAAGGCGAGATGGGGGATGTCACGGTTGGGCTACAGGCAAGACTTATGAGTCAGGCGCTTCGCAAGCTGGCGGGGTCACTCAATAAGTCGGTCACAACCTGTATTTTCATCAACCAGCTTCGCGAAAAAATTGGTGTGATGTTTGGCAGTCCTGAGACCACCTCAGGTGGACGTGCCCTTAAGTTCTACTCGACTATAAGAATCGATGTTCGAAGAATTGATTCAATCAAACAAGGCACCGAAATCGTTGGGAACCGCGTAAGAGCCAAAGTTGTAAAAAACAAGGTGGCTGCTCCGTTCCGTCAAGCCGAGTTTGACCTAATGTACGGACACGGGATCAGTAAAGAGGGCAATCTGCTTGATCTCGGCGTTGAGAACGGTGTCGTCATGAAATCAGGTGCATGGTACACATACGGAAACGACCGCCTCGGGCAAGGGCGAGAGGCAGCCAAGGAATTTCTCCGGGAGCACATTGAGTGCAGGCAAGAGATTGAAGCCACTATCAGGTCGCGGCTTGGCCTACCTTCTTTGAACGGCGAGGTTGACATCGTCAAGCCATCTGTCTCTAGCTGAAGCCCAAATAACGGCATCGTAAATGGCGTCTAGCTTGCGTTTTACATTAATGCCGCTTACTATTGACTAGGCACTTGTGATTCTTGGCCGCTTTCGTACAAGTTGTACCTAAGCGCTTACCGTGTGAATATTGCTTTAGATGTTTATTTCGTTACCTATGCGGGTCTTGACGTAATCGTTTTCACTGCGTTAAGCGGCTAAAAGTCTCATGCCATCGTTCGCCTGGTCGCTGAACCGTATCAGTGGTATTGACGCAATCGCGCCTCCTTTGCACTGTGCGCAACGGTCAACCCTCAAGGGCAGCTGACGACTGGCGAATAACTGTCAGGTTGTCGAAAGGAGGAGCGCACAGATGAGTGAAATTCTATTCATGCTCATTGGCTTGATCATCGGTGCCGCTGTCGGCTTCTTTCTGAATCGCTTCATTCTCAAAGGTCGGATAGAGCTGGCAGCCGAGAATGCCGATAGGATGATAAAAGAAGCCGAAAAGCACGCAGAAACCCTCAAAAGAGAAGCACTCATTGAGGCTAAAGACCAGGCATTCAATCTCAAACAGGAAACTGACCTGGAAGTAAAGGAGCGCCGCAAGGAAATTGCTGCGCTGGAAAATCGTCTTACTCAGCGGGAAGAGACCCTTGACCGCAGGATCGAAACGGTAGAAAAGCGCGAGCATCAACTTTCCTCTCTTCAAGGGCAGATCACCAAGAAGGAAAGCGATCTTGACGCGTTGATCTCACACGCAAATGATCGCTTACAGTCACTTGCAGGAATGACCGCGGATGAAGCCAGAAGCCACCTTCTTCAGCAAATCGAAAATGACGTCAAAAAAGATGCTGCGGCGCTGATTCGGGAAACCGAGGCAAGGGCACGTGAAGAAGCTGACAAGAAAGCCAAAAACATTGTCGGTATTGCGATCCAGAGGGTTTCCGCAGATCACACTGCCGAATCTACCGTTTCGGTTATTCACATACCAAGCGATGACCTGAAGGGTCGGATTATTGGTAGAGAAGGCCGAAATATACGTGCATTTGAGCAGCTCACCGGAATTAATCTGATCATCGATGACACTCCTGAGGCTGTAATTCTCTCAAGCTTTGATCCCGTCAGAAGAGAGATCGGCAGAATCACCCTTGAGGCACTCCTCGCTGATGGGCGAATTCACCCGGCGCGGATTGAGGAGATGTTCAAGAAGGCTGAAATTCAAGTCAATCAAGTCATTCAGGAGTCGGGCGAGCAAGCCTCTTTCGATGCAGGCATACACGGCCTGCACGGCGAGCTACTTCGCACATTGGGCAGACTCAAGTTCAGAACTTCGTACGGGCAAAACGTGCTGAAGCACTCCCTTGAGGTCGCACATTTGGCTGGTGTCATGGCAGCCGAGTTGGGCGTAGACGTTGATCTGGCCAAAAGAGCGGGTCTGTTGCACGATCTTGGAAAAGCTATCGATCACGAAGTCGATGGTCCACATGCGGTCATAGGCGCCGATCTTGCCAGACGTATGAATGAGCCAGCGCAGATTATCCACTGCATTGAGGCTCACCATGCCGACGTAGAGCCAATGACCGTCGAAGCCGTACTGGTTCAGGCCGCAGATGCCATCTCCGCTGCACGTCCTGGCGCCAGGCGAGAGACTCTTGAAAGTTACATTAAGCGCCTCGAAAAACTAGAGGCGGTCGCTCAAAGCCACCCTAGTGTAGAAAAATGCTATGCGATGCAGGCTGGTCGCGAAATCCGCATTATGGTCAAGCCTGAAGTAATTGACGATGCAAGCACTATTATTCTCGCCCGTGATATTGCAAAGCAGATCGAGGATGAACTCGAGTATCCGGGTCAGATTAAGGTATTGGTGATTCGCGAAAGCAGGGTCGTCGAATACGCTAAGTGATCTGACATCGGAGCTCAATCATGAGTGATTCCAACAAGACTACCCTGGATTTTGTGACCTCCATCTCAGGCAGTGGCTTTCGGCAAGTCGAAGAAACTCTTGATGACGGATATGTCAGATTGCACATCGCGGAGGCCGAGCGACGACAAGCCAAACACGACATTCGCTGTGTCGAGGATGTGCTCGTGGAGCTACTCAGGAACTCAAGAGACGCTGGCGCCAAACAAATATTTGTTTCAACAAACCGGACTGAAGAGTCTCGCAATATCACTATCATTGATGATGGGTGCGGTATTCCTCACTCCATGCACGAGCGTGTTTTCGAGCCGAGAATAACATCGAAGCTTGAGGCGATGGTGATGGATAAGTGGGGGGTTCACGGTCGAGGCATGGCACTTTATAGTGTCCGGGAAAACGTAGCGCTTGCTAAGATAGCAAGATCAGAGAAGGCTATGGGTTGCGCCATTACGGTTTCTTGCGACTGTGCCGTGCTGACGGAAAGATCTGATCAGTCTTCGTGGCCCCAGATAGAGCGTGAATCGGACGAGCGATGGAGGGTAATCAGGGGAACTCGCAATATTTTAAGACATACAGTCGAGTTTGCATGTGAGCATCCCGAGCTGGACATCTATCTAGGCTCGCCGACAGAGATCCTTGCCACTATCACCACTATGTCAAGGACTGCAATCGAGCGAACAGGGCGTTTGATCGCCGAGGACATTGAATCTTTGCCTGTTTGGCAACGCCCGGGAATGGCGGCTGATGCTATTGAGCTGGCAGAGTTAGCACTTTCAGTGGGCTTGCCGGTCTCGGAACGCACAGCGCATCGCATTCTGGCTGAGGAGATCGGTGCTATCGACCCGATAATCCGAATGCTCTTTACAGCTGGCGAGCTTGCTCCCAAGGCCGAGCCTGACATATACCGCAACCGTAAAGGGCTAAAGATTCACCCGAGCGACCTCGTTGATTTCAGGCGGGAAGTATCGACTGCTTTTGACTCGCTGGCTGAAAAGTATTTTCTTTACGCGAAGAGTGAACCGCGGATTCGCATTACCAAGGACTCAATATCCGTACGTTTTGATATCGAGAAAGACGACTGAGAATCATCCGGCTCAATCCGTTACAATAATGTAAAGCCACTATCTGTAGCACATTTTTAGCAAGCAGAACCAGAAATTTACATGGATCCAAGGAGTGCCAGTGGAAGTTCTAAAAGTATCCTCCAAGTCTAATCCTAACTCTGTTGCAGGTGCGCTAGCAGGAATTATTCGAGATCACGGCGCAGTTGAGATGCAAACCGTTGGGGCCGGCGCACTCAATCAGGCAATTAAAGCCATTGCCATAGCCCGAGGATTTCTTGCCCCTTCCGGAATGGAGCTAACGTGCGTGCCCGCCTTCGCGGACATAATAATCAAAGGCGAGGAGCGCACTGCGATCCGTCTGCTTGTCGAGCTACGCGACATGTCAGCTTGAATACTTCTTTTGCAGAAGTGAGACGTGGCCCGATGCAATTTGACCTGCACGTTCACAGCACGGCATCTGATGGAGCACTCTCTCCTGCTCAACTTGTCGAGTCGTCACTGTGCCAGGGATTGACCGCACTTGCAATAACCGATCATGACTCGGTAGAAGGTATTGGCGAAGCACTTTCCGCCGCCGAGAAAACAGATCTCATCGTCATCCCTGGCGTTGAACTTTCAGCCTCCTGGAACGGTACTGACCTGCATATTCTGGGATACTTTATCGATCCTGCCAATCCTTCTCTTATCGACCGGCTCGTATCACTTAGACAAGCAAGAGCTACCCGAGCTAGAAAGATGGTAGCTCGACTCCGCGACAGTGGAATTATGGTCCAGTTTGAAGACGTTCTAAATCTGGCAGGCAGCGGCAGTCTTGGCCGCTCCCATATCGCTAGAGCTTTGGTCGCGGGCGGACTGTGCTCGACTGCCTCCGAGGCTTTTTCTGATCTTATAGGTCACGGAAGGCCATTTTATATTCCAAAACCCGAGGTTGATCCCGCCGAGGTGATCGAGTCAATCATAGCGGCTGGAGGCGTTGCGGTTTTTGCTCATCCAGGAGTGCATGATAGCGATGAATGCATTCCATATCTGGTGGAGGCTGGGCTCGGCGGTATTGAGGTATACCATCCTCTGCACACCCATACGCAAAAGCAACACTACACCGAGATTGCCGATAAATATGACCTTCTCGTCACCGGCGGATCCGATTTCCACGGGTTCGACTCGCCAGGAGGCTTGTTGGGCGGAGAAAAGATTCCAGTGAAATCACTTATAGAACTGTTGAAACTATCCGACAATCACAGATAGACTGCCTCGCTATGAAAACTTACGCAATTCGCACTTTCGGGTGCCAAATGAACAAACATGATTCCGAAAGGGTCGCCGGGCTTCTGGAGTCCTGTGGGCTTTCCCCTGCAGACAGCTTCACCGACTCCGATGTCCTGGTATTCATGACCTGCTGTGTCAGAGATAACGCTGATTCACGCCTGACTGGACAGGTGGCGAGCCTGAAAGCGATCAAGACCGAGCGCCCGGACGTTCTCATAGCGGTTGGGGGATGCATCGGACAACGCGATGGAAGCACGCTACTGAAAGAGCTGCCACACGTCGATGTCGTATTCGGCACCCACAACATCAGTCGCCTGCCAGAACTGCTGCTAACCGCTGCTGATTCGCCATCGGCTGTAGTTGAAATTATGGATTCCTCAGACACGTTCGCCTCCGAGCTGCCCTCCCAAAGAGAGCGACCATTTCAGGCATGGGTACCAATTACGGTAGGATGCGACAACTTTTGCACCTACTGCATCGTTCCGCATGTTCGAGGCAGGGAGCGCAGTAGAGCCATCGATGAGATCGTTGCCGAGACGAAACAGCTGCTGGCCGAAGGGGTTATAGAGGTCACCTTGCTCGGCCAAAACGTCAATTCCTACGGACGGGACCTGTATGGAGCCCCTCGCTTCACCGATCTGCTCGAGAAAGTCGCACAAACCGGGACAAGCAGAATTCGATTCGCAACTTCTCATCCAAAAGACATCTCCGATGAAACCATCGCGATGATGGCTAGCCAATCTGCAATCAGTCGAGCGCTGCACCTGCCGGTGCAGTCAGGATCTGACCGAATTCTTGAAGCCATGAATAGGGGATACACTGCGGCTCACTATCTTTCCACCGTAGAGAGACTTTACGCGGCGATGCCAGACCTCTCCCTTTCCACCGATATCATAGTTGGCTTTCCTGGTGAATCAGAAGAAGACTTCGAGCAGACACTTTCGTTGGTTGGCGCGGCCAACTACGATCAAGCTTTCACCTTCATATATTCGCCTCGGGAAGGTACGCCGGCGGCAACCTTGACAGAAACGGTGCCACGCGAGGTAACCCAGAAGCGATTTGACAGACTGGTTGAAATGATCCATGCCAGCGCCCTGAAAAAGAACGAAGCGCTTGTCGGTAGTGTGCAAAGGGTCTTGATTGAGGGCACCTCTAAAAAAGATCCCAATATGCTTAGCGGGCGCAGCGACGGCAACAAGATAGTCCACGCGCCGCTTTCCGCTAGCACAGCACTAAAAGCGCTAGAGGGACGTATCCTCGATGTAAAGATCACATCAGCGCAAACTTGGTTTCTTTCAGGGTATTTGCTTGAATAGAGGCACGCGAGAGCGGGGAGTGAGTCATGGGCCCTTCGGTATCTGAGGTTTACGGCATAATAGCTCCACATCCACCGATCATGCTTGAGGCAGTTGGCGGCAAAGATTCCGCTCGCACAGCTCAAACCTCTTCTTCTCTGCACTTTGCTGCAAAAGCGCTGACTCGGTTCGATCCCGAGATCATCGTGGTGCTATCACCCCATACCCCCACGATTGCTGGTGCCATAAGCGTCGACTCCTCACCCAAGCACGTTGGATCGCTAAGAGAATTTGGCGCGGCTACAATCTCAAGCTCCTTCCGAGGAAACCCCGCATTCGCTCAGGAATTACTTTATCGCCTTGACGATAGAGGTATTCCAGCAATCGACAGGGTGTCCGTACCTTCACTTTATGCGGGCACTTTAGATCACGGTGTGATCGTGCCGATGTCGATACTCAATCCAAATTCCCGCTGGCCAATTATCCCAATATCAGCCTCAACCTTAGCTTTAGAAAACTATCTCCACCTAGGCGCCGTTTTGCGTATGGCTGCGGCCTCCCTGAATACAAGACTTGCAGTTGTGGGTAGCGGAGACTGCAGCCACAAGCTCACTCCAGACGCACCGGCGGGATACTCTAGCCGAGCGGCCGAATTCGACAGGGCGCTGATCACTTTGATCTCCGCGAACGACTATCTCGGGCTTTCAAATCTTGATTCGTCGCTCATAGACGAAGCAGGTCAGTGTGGTTTGCGTTCGTTTATCGCAGTTGGTGCGGCATCTTCTCCCGCTTACACCAGAGTGCTCTCCTATGAGCGTCCGTGGGGAGTGGGCTATCTGACCGCTGTGATAAACGAACAGCTGGCTCCTTTGGGGGACAGTGTAGATTTTTATCCCCAAGCCGTGTTTGCCGATCCGATCACACTGGCAAGAAGCGCTATTCGGCACTTCCTTTTTACAGGAAAGATGCTCGAGCCTAAACTCTATGATGTCGGCGATCTTCCCGATCGCACAGGTGTTTTTGTGTCACTTCACAGTGAAGGCCGGCTGCGTGGATGTATCGGTTCGATATATCCGACTTGCGATAACATCGCGAGCGAAATCGCAAAAAGTGCAGTTCAAGCCGCTACCGCTGACTGCAGATTCGCGTCGGTATCGGCAGATGAACTCGATACTCTCACCATAAAGGTAGACCTCATCGAGCAGCCCCAAAAATGCAGCATCTCCGATTTGGATCCACGAAAATGGGGTGTGATCGTATCTTCCGGCACAAAAAGAGGAGTTTTGCTGCCCGACCTGAGTCACATCGAAACTCCCGAGCAGCAACTATCCATCGCCAAGAAAAAGGCTGGACTGAGCCCTGATGAACCTTACACATTAGAGAGATTCAACGTTGTCAGATATACGTGAGCTTCCCCAAAAAATTCCGGTAATCGCGATACTCGGCCCGACTGGCGTGGGAAAATCCAGTATCGGGCAGCTACTTGCCGAGCAGCTCAATGGCGAGATAATAAGCGCGGACTCCATGCAGGTCTATCGGGGAATGGATACAGGAACGGCCAAAGTCCCACCTGCGAGGCGAAGCGTTCGGTATCACTGCATTGATCTAGTCGAGCCTGGAGAGAACTTCTCGGCGGCTCTCTATCAAGAGTGTGCGCGCCAGGCGATCATCGACATCGACTCTCGCGAAAAAAGGCCATTTGTGGTTGGCGGCACCGGTCTTTATGTAAGAGCGGTCCTTGATGACTTTTCGTTTCCTGCAGGCGATGTATCTTCCGAGTCTAGACTTAAACTTGAGGCTGAGGCAGAGTGTATCGGCGCCCACGCGATGCACAAGAGATTAACAGCGGCCGACCCTGAATCAGCAAAGCTGATCCACCCAAACAATCTAAGGAGAACCCTCCGTGCGCTCGAAATGGCCGAGCAGGGCCGCTCTTACGCCGAACAACATTCGGGATTTTCCGAGTACCACGACGTATTCGAAACCCTCCGCTTTGGGCTGACCATGGAAAGAGCGGCCTTGTATCGGGCGATTGAGCTGCGAGTCGAATCGATGCTCGAGTCGGGGCTCCTCGATGAGATCGCAACACTGCTTGATCGCGGATTTCGCGAAGCTGTTACGTCCGCTCAGGCGATTGGGTACAAAGAGTTTGTCCCAGTGCTTGAGGGGCGTACCTCGCTTCTTGAGGCCACTTCCGCTGTCATTCAAGCAACCCGGCGATATGCGAAACGTCAGATCTCCTGGTTTCGTAGGGACGAGCGTATCGTCTGGATTGATGCAACCGGAAAGTCTCACGAAGATTGTGCCGCTGAAATTGCTCGGGCAATTGAATCAAACTCGTTCATAATGTAATCTGCGAAAACCGATTCACAACCATGAGGAAGTACATGTCAATTCGATTCACAAAGATGCACGGCCTCGGCAACGATTTCGTCGTGATTGAAGACCTCGACTGCTCCATTGAAATTCCGGCCGAAACTATCGCCTGGTTGTGCGATCGAAACCTTGGGATAGGCGGAGACGGACTGATACTTGTCAGGCCTGCAACCAGCACCGCCGCAGACTACTTCATGCTATATCACAACGCCGATGGCTCGAAGGCGGAGATGTGCGGGAACGGCGTTCGCTGCTTCGCCAAGTACCTTGTCGATCATTCACTCGTCGATAGCTCCCTCGGGGAGCTTAGGGTTGAAACTCTCGGCGGAATAAAGCCTATTCGCTTCGAGCTGACTTCGGCGGGGTTAATGGGTGCTGCGACCGTAGATATGGGTAAGCCTAGGGTTATCTCCAAAGATATTTCAGATTTGATGCCGGATGATATCGTTTCTGATTATTCGATCGCGACACCCTATGGAGAGTTCACCGCTACCGCTGTCTCCATGGGGAATCCGCACGCCGTGATATGGGTAGATGATATCGGTAAGGCGCCGGTCACAACTGTAGGGCCCATCATAGAAAACAGTCCCATTTTTCCTCTGAAAACCAACGTCGAGTTTGCGCAAGTAGTTGGTGTTGACAGAATACGCTTGCGGGTGTGGGAGCGGGGAGTGGGTGAGACGCTTGCCTGTGGAACAGGGGCATGCGCAACTTTGGTCGCAGCCAGCCTAGCCGATCGTGTCGGCAGAAGTGCCACCGTTGAGCTACCTGGCGGAGAGCTTTTCATCCTGTGGGACACCGATGACCACATATATATGACAGGACCTGCAACAGAAGTTTTTTCCGGTACCATCAATCTGCAATAACCAAAACGAAAGGATGCACCCGCAGTGAGAACAGCCAACAGGATCGCCAACCTTCCGCCATACCTGTTTGCCGAAATCGACCGCAAGAAAGAAGAGAAGCTTTCGCAGGGAATCGATGTTATATCTCTGGGCATCGGAGACCCTGATTTACCAACACCGGAAAATATCGTGAACGCAATGAGCGACGCTATCCGAGTGCCTTCCAACCATCAATACCCCAGCTATTTTGGGTCGAAGCGATATCGTGAGGCTTGCGCCGAGTGGATGAATCGCCGTTTCGGCGTGCAACTTGACGCGGACACAGAGGTTCTTGCTCTGATCGGTTCAAAAGAGGGTATCGCCCACGTCTTTATCGCCTACGTGGATCCAGGCGATGTGACTCTTGTTCCGGGATGCGGTTATCCAGTCTACCACACTGGCGGAATTCTCGTTGGTGGGGAGAGCTGGTTCATGCCGATGAGCGAGGAGAACGACTTCCTGGCGGATTTCGAGAGCTGTCCTCCGGATGTTCTTGCGAGAGCCAAGATGATGTTTCTGTCCTATCCCAATAACCCCACATCGGCCATTGCTTCGCCGGAGTACTTCGATCGTGCAATAGCTTTCGCAAAAAAACATGACCTGCTGTTGATACACGATAATGCCTACAGCGAGATTGGCTTTGATGGATACAGGCCGCCAAGCCTACTCGAGCGGCCAGGCGCCAAAGAGGTTGCAATCGAGCTATTTAGCTGCTCGAAAGCGTATAACATGACCGGATGGCGAATCGCCTTTGCGGCCGGAAACGCCTCTGCCATAAATGCCTTGGGCACCGTCAAAAGTAATATCGATTCTGGTGCCTTCACTGCGGTCCAAGACGCTGCAATAGAAGCGATGCTCGGGCCTCAGGAGATAACCTTCGAGCTTTCACGTGTATATCAGCATCGCCGCGATCTGGTGATCGACGCACTGAGCGATGCCGGAATATCCGCTCGTGTCCCCAAGGGCACAATCTATGTATGGGCAAAAGTTCCCGAAGGATACGACTCTGCCTCCTTCGCAACAAAAATCCTTGAACAAGCCAACGTCATAGTAGCTCCAGGAAACGCTTACGGCCCCAGCGGCGAAGGCTACATCCGCATATCTTTGGCCACGCCCGAGGATCGCCTGATCGAAGCTCTGGCGCGCATCAAGCGATCCCTCTAAAGGGAGGATGCAAAAGTGGGAGGGCGGACCAAAGCGCCCGAGTGGGAACGAAACGACCACCGCCCGCGCGCCATGCTGGTCGGCCTCGATTCCGGTAGCATGGAGTGGCCGATAGCAGAGTCTCTGGCCGAACTGGAGAGATTGGCAGACACTCTCGGGCACGAAATCGTAGCCGTAACCTCCCAAAAACTGGATAAACCGCATCCTCAGACATTCATTGGCTCAGGCAAGGTTGAGGAAATCCGCAAGATCGCCGAGGAAAGCTGTGCGGATTTCGTGATATTCGACGATCAGCTAAGTCCTCGGCAAGAGGCCAACCTCACAGATAAGATCCCTGGCAGACGAATACTCGACCGAACCGCCCTTATCCTCAACATCTTTGCGATTCACGCAGTTTCTCGTGAGGGCAAAATCCAAGTAGAACTCGCTCAGCTGGAGTACATGCTGCCGCGTTTGCGTGGCATGTGGAGTCACCTTGTCGCTGAGAGGCTCGGCGGTGGGCGAGGGACAAGATTCGGCGCCGGGGAATCACAGCTGGAAACCGACCGCCGGCTTGCAAGGAAACGAATCAGCGTATTGAAGCGAGAGCTTCGACAGGTCGCCATCACCCGAAACACGCAGCGTCAGTCAAGAAACCGAAGCGGGATATTTAGAGCCGCGCTTGTCGGATACACCAATGCCGGGAAGTCCTCGCTGCTCAACTCGCTTACCGGATCTGATGTTCTCGCCCACGACCAGCTTTTCGCGACCCTCGATTCAACCTCGAGGCAAATGACGCTACACGACGGCCAAAAACTCATTCTGACTGATACTGTCGGGTTCATCAACAAGCTTCCACATGAATTAGTGGAAGCCTTCAAGTCTACCCTGGATGAAGTCAGCGAAGCCGATCTTCTGTTACATGTGATAGATGGATCTCACCATCAGGCTCAGGCACAGGCAGCTGCTGTCATGAAAGTACTTCAAGAGATCGGCGCTGATCAAATACCAACTCTCAACGTTTATAGCAAGGTAGATCTGCTCTCTGAAGACGCCCTCCAGACATTGAGACGTAAATATCCAGATTCTCTGTTTGTCTCCAACGTAAACAAATCCGGCCTTGAGGATCTGATCGCAGGGATATCCGATGCGGTAAATGCGGCCAGCCGCAAAATGAGGGTGTTACTGCCGTATACAAGGGGAGACTTGGTACAACTTGCGCGAGAACAAGCTCATATAATCTCCGAGGAGCACACTGATAGCGGAACCTATCTAGTCGTTTTGGTACCGCCGAGACTCATCGACCGCTTTCAGCCATTCCTGGCATCGGTCCACTCTAGCTAAATCGCTGAGCGTGGAGGCAGCTTCAGCTCCTCAATTCACTCTTACATTCGGCGGAAAAGCGCGATGACCTTACCAAGTATCACAACTTCTCGGCTGTATATCGGATCGAGCGCCGAATTTTCTGGCTGCAGCCTGATTTGATTAGCCTCACGATAGAACCTCTTGACGGTAGCCTCAGAGTCGAGCAGCGCGACAACAATCTCGCCATTTGACGCAGTTTCCTGCTTGCGCACAACTACGAAGTCACCGTCCAAAATCCCCGCCTCGATCATTGAGTCGCCCCTGACACGCAGCAAAAAAGTGGATTCGTCAGCCAGCTCGGCAGGAAGGCACATCGTCGCCTCTATGTTTTCCGCGGCCAGTATCGGTTGTCCAGCGGATACCTGACCAACGAGCGGAACAACTCTTACCTGACTATAGTCAACAGCCCTTTGAGTGTCGCGATAATCGAACACTTCCAAGGCCCTGGGCTTAGAGGGGTCCCGCCTGATCAATCCTTTTGCCTCAAGAGCAGCCAGGTGGGCGTGAACCGTCGACGATGAAGAGAGTCCTACGGCCTGACCGATCTCGCGCACCGATGGGGGAAAGCCTTTGCGATGAACCTCGGAGCGAATGAAATCCAGTATTTGGAGTTGCCTCTTGGTTGGATCCTTGCCGTACGACATGGTAGATCTCCTAACCGAAAGTATGTTCGTATTCAAGTCTAGCTCAAACCAGAAGCTTACCGCAAATATCTATTGCATTCGAACGTATGTTCGTTTATCTTGAATAGGAACATATGTTCGCATATGTCAGACCGGGAGTGTACCTTTGAAGCAAATACTGACTCGATAGTGAAGGGAAAGGGTGCAAAGAATGTCACCGGGAAAAAAGCGTGCTCGACAAATACCGCGATCATGTAAATCTGCCTCACTCACGCCGTTGGAAACTTTCATCATTTTGGCTGCGATCATTGGCATCTGTGTTTCAGCATTTGTCGGCATGTCAAGGACTAACTCGATTGAATCTTTGGCGCTTGGATCAGGTACGGCTTTGGTGCGCCCGGGTGACACCCTGTGGTCTATGGCCGCAAAATATCGTACAGACAATCTTTCTACGGCTCAGACCGTTGAGATCATCAAACACATGAACGGAATCCGTGACCCGCTGCTTAGTGCTGGCGAATCAATAAAAGTGCCAATCCCTGATCGCCCAGAAACACTCACGGCATCGAGATAAGCTCTAGTCACACTACCACTACATGTTGTATTTTAGTCTTCAGTTGAAACCAACATGTAGGGGGACGAATGCGTTGCCCATTTTGCGCCAACGACGAAACCAAAGTAGTGGACTCCCGTGTCTCTGAGTCGCAGGACGCCATCAGGCGTAGACGTGAGTGCCTAAAGTGCACTTCGCGATTCACGACTTACGAGCGCCGAGAAGAGATGCCCTTGATGGTCGCAAAAAAAGATGGCTCCGTAGAGCCCTTTGATCGCGGCAAGATTCTCCGAGGGCTCCTGGTAGCGACCGCGAAACGCAATATCCCGATCGAGCGCCTTGAATCATTAATTGATGACATCGAGGTAGAGCTTCACAACTCCTTGCGATATGAGGTCACCGCAAGAGAGCTTGGCGATGTAGCCTTGAAGTTTCTCAAAGATATCGACAAGGTGGCCTACATACGCTTCGCATCGGTTTATAAGTCTTTCCAGGATCTTGACGAATTCTATCGTGAACTTAGAGACATCCAGTAAAGAGGTCGCAAAATATGGTCATGGAACGCACAATCAGCGTCATCAAGCCGCCGACTAGCGAGTATTCGGCAGATCCTACCGACATAGCATTGCTTGTATCCACCAATTCCAGACAGGAAATTGATCTTTGGAACAGGTCAAAGATCAGCCAGTCGCTTGTAAAGGAAGCGGGCATACCGATAGAGCTCGCCGAAGATATCGCAGAGGCGGTTGAAGCAAGGATCGATCGAACTGATTTGATGACAGTCACCACCGCCATCATCAGAGAGATGGTAGACCTCGAGCTACTTGAGCGTGGTATGACATATGCCCACAAGCGGCATAGCCATCTCGGTATTCCAATATGGGATCTTGAGCAGATAATCAATAACGCCAACAAGGAGAACTCCAATACCACTCATAATCCGGAGAGCGTCAATCTCACAATCGCCGAGACCATACTCAAGGAATTCGCACTTAGAAGAGTATTCTCCGAAGATGTCGCAGAAGCACATTATGTCGGCGACATCCACCTCCACGACCTTGGCTTTGTTGTTCGACCATACTGCGGAGGTCATTCACTTGAATACATAAAGAAATACGGCCTGAACCTGCCTAACGTCACTAGCGTATCCAAGCCAGCCCGACACGCAGAGGTTCTCATCGGTCATCTGGTGAAAATGGCCAGCTCACTTCAGGCTCATTATGCAGGCGCAGTCGGCTGGGAAGCGATAAACATATTTTTCGCGCCATACCTTACCGGCCGATCCGACGCCGAGGTCTATCAACTAGCCCAGATGTTGATTTTCGAGTTCAATCAGCTCGCGGGCGCCCGCGGCAGCCAGGTAGTTTTTACAGATTTCAACCTATATTTCAACGTGCCCAAGCATTTTGCGGACACCCCGGCAATTGGTCCTGGCGGGCAGTATACTGGTAAGACTTACAAGGACTATGAACCAGAAGCTCAGCGTTTTCTGGAAGCAATGTTCCGTGTCTATCTAAAAGGAGATGCGCACGGAAAGACATTTGTGTTTCCAAAACCCTTGCTGCATATTTCTGAAGATTTCTTTCAAGCACCCGGGCACGAAGAGTTCCTCAAGCTCGCATGCCAGGTCGCGAGCAAGCAGGGGATCACTTATTTTGTATTCGACCGAGGTGACGAGGTTACTGTATCTCAATGCTGCAGACTGAAGCTGAAGCTGAATGAGGATCAACTCAGTCAAACGAGCACACCCGAACACATGCGCTTTTCCGCTCTTCAAAATGTTACGATCAATCTTCCTCGTGTCGCATACAAGGCTCAGGGTAACGATAGCGCCTTGTTTCTCGAAATTAATCGTCTGTTAGAGCTGGTCGCTCGGGCACATATCCAAAAGCGAGAGTTCATACAATCCTTAGTCGATCTTGGCGCATCGGGTCCGCTGGGTATGTTGACACAAGATACCGACGGTGAGCCTTATCTCAAGATGTCGGAGCTAACCTATCTGGCAGGAATTATGGGGCTAAATGAACTGGTTCAGTTCCATACCGGCAAGCAGCTTCATGAATCGGAGGATGCTCTCAGATTTGGGTTGAAGGTAGTTGCGGCCCTAAACCTCAAGTGCAAAGAGCTCTCCAGTCGCCACGGCATCAACCTGGTACTGGAAGAGAGTCCGGCCGAATCCGCCGGGTACAGGCTTGCCAAGCTGGATATGAAGTATTGGCCGGCTCAAGCGACCTCGGTCATCAAGGGTAACTTTACTTCCGGGGATTACTATTACACCAACTCGATACACATTGCCGCTGACGCAGATGTAGACTACATCGAGCGTATCGAAAAGCAGTCAAGATTCCATCCATTGATAGAGGCAGGGGCTATCGTTCATGTATGGCTCGGTGAACATGAACCGGACCCCGGTGCGATTATGTCTTTTGTCAAAAAAGCCTTCCGGCAAACTCAATGCGCCCAGTTGGCGTTCAGTCCTGAATTCACAATCTGCGAAGACTGCTGTCAAACCAGTCGGGGACTAAAAGCACAGTGCCCGCTTTGTGGCTCACTCAAGGTGTACGGAGTAACGCGTATCGTTGGCTATTTTTCCAAGATTCAAACATGGAACAAATCTAAAGTAGGGGAACTCTATGATCGAGTGCGAACCAAGCTTGAAGGCCCCGTGTAAGAATCGGTGTACCAGGTCCGTCCACGCAAGATAGGGAAGCATAATGCATATAAAGTTGTTCGTGAAGGACGATTGCCCAAAGTGTCCGGCCGCCAAGCATGCGCTTGATGGGATCGACGACGTTCGAATATTTAACGTCGATGATCTCGACGGACTTACAGAGGCCACTTTTTATGGAGTTCTATCAACTCCATCAGTGCTTCTTTTAGACTCGTCGGGATCTGAGGTATTCAGCTGGCGAGGTACCGTACCCGACCCCGCGCAGCTGCGGAGCATGCTGGCCTCGTGACAAAAAATGTCCCTAGTGCTAACACGTAAACCACCCACAAACCGAATTGCCGGATGGACCGCGGCCGGAATGCTGGACTGGCCAGGCCGCATAAGTGTCACGGTTTTTCTGTCAGGTTGCGAGTTTTCGTGCCCATACTGCCACAATCCACAACTACGACATATCAACGACAGCCAAGACTGCTGGAAAGAACTGTTCGCCTACATCCACCAAAGAAGGAGGTGGATTGAAGGCGTGGTTATAAGTGGGGGTGAGCCCACCTCTGATCCCAATATCTTTTCCCTGCTCGAAGAGTTTGCCGCATATTCAATTCCCGTAAAACTTGACTGCAACGGCTCCAGCCCTGAAGTGCTGTACAAGCTGATCGTAGATGACCTGATATCTTCTGTGGCAATGGATATAAAGGTTCCATTCGACAGGTACGAAAACATAACTTCTATCCCGGATACCGGCAAAAAGGTCAAACTGGCTGCCGGGATGGTCATTGAGAGTGGTATCGCCCACGAGTTCCGGACTACAACGTTCCCGCAGCTTTTATCTCTGAGCGATCTTCCGTTGATAGCGCACGACCTTGCAGACGCTGAACTCTATGTTTTGCAGCAATTTCGCCCCCACCAAACGCTTGACCCTGCGGCTTTGCTCGTTCAGCCCTACACTACTAAGGAGCTCGAGCACGCAGCCGCAGAGTGTGGCAAATTTATTCCGACAATTACGAGAGGGGCATGAGTAGACCATGCATATAAAGATCAAGCGACTCGACCCTGATTTGCCGTTACCGGGATATGCGCATCCAGGAGATGCAGGATTAGATCTATACTCTTCAGAGTGTGTAACCATTCATCCCGGTGAGCGAAAGCTCATATCCACAGGAATCGCAATGGCCATTCCTGTTGGTTACGCCGGTTTTGTGCAACCCCGTAGCGGTCTGGCGCTAAAAAAAGGGCTCGGTATCGTGAATACGCCGGGTCTCATCGACTCCCACTATCGCGGAGAAATCAAGGTCATCGCAGTCAATACGGATCGCATAAATCCTATTGAAATCATCAAGGGAGATAAGATTGCCCAACTTGTGATTCAAAAGGTAACTTATGCAGAGCTCATAGATGTCGATGAGCTAGATGACACCGAGCGCGGAGGTAAAGGCTTTGGCAGCTCAGATCAGTAGAATCCCACGGATACGAGTTGCTGCACTCATCTTCCTTGATGGTCGGATCGTAGTGGTCCGGCACCGGCGAAAAAACTCGCGCTACTACTTACTGCCCGGCGGGGGGGTTGAGTGGGGGGAGACCCTCGAGCAAGCACTAATTCGTGAAGTGGCCGAGGAAACCGGCCTCCAGATTCAGGTGGAACGAGTACTGCTCGTAAGCGACACCATCGATCCCAATGGAAATCGACACGTAGTCAATGTGGTCTTTGAGGCCAAGGTCTCCAAAAGGCCAGCCACCATGAACAGTCGCGACAAAAGAGTTGAAGCGATCGAACTGATCACAACCGCTGAACTGACCAGGCTTGATCTCAGACCGCCAGTGGCAGAGCATCTACTAAAGTCTTTGCCACCTCATGGCGACACACAGCGGATATATATAGGCCCCGTATGGATACCTGATAGCGACGATGATTGATTGTTTGCGCACTTAAGAAATGATCCTGCAGCCCATGGCTCGCACATATTGCTAATCGTGGATAATGTATCTTATGTAATGTAAGCTCTGAGGAGCCTAGCCAACTCGGCGGTTGTGCTTATTGACCAATCTTATAGCGCTCAACAAAGGTCGATAGAGTCATATCTTCAAGATCCTCTTGTATGCCGATAAGCGCATCGTTTGCTTCTGCGCCGGAGTCAAAGCGAGCGATACAGTGAGCGATGCCGTCTTCCCTGATATCTACCGCCTCGACCAGATACGCCAAATCAATTGAGGCGATATCCTGTGGAGGAGTGCGATACAGTATGTCGTCCCGCCAGTCCAACGTCGTTTCCTCTGGCTCATCAACCCTCGTTACGCGAAGCCTGAAAAACTCTGAGGCTGGCCCAATTATCTTCTTGCTGCTCAACGTTCTCCCTACTGGATTTTGGTGTACTCTTCGTTGGCTGAAACATACCCTTCGCGGCCTTCCGAGTCTCTAACACGGTACCATCCGTTCTCGGTGCCTAAATACGTCAACTCTGTGCCTGCAGACAGTCGGCCAATCCTCTGGCTTGCACTGGAAGGGGCTGTCCTGAAGTTCAATCCCTCAATTATTACGGTGACTAGCTGTGGGCGGCCTTCAGCTTGATCTCCAGAGCTCGCCTCCCCTGCTGGCGTCGTGATCTCACTGGTGGGCGAGCCGGCCCGTGTGTCATCCGGGCGAGTTGGTGATCCGCGAAAATCAGCCCACCAGCCCATTACAACCAGCAGCAAAACAAGAAGTACGCCCACCCCAAAGAGTGTCTTCCACTTTTTGCTGTTTTTGATAACTTCATTGACGCTCATATATAAAGTCCCCCGCCGTAAACGGCAGTATCGCGAATCTTATATTCGATACATAACTCATCAAGAACTCTTCCTGCGAGTTTATGCTGTGAATCCACCTCCTTGAGATTTATTCCCCCTATCCTGTCTAAAATTTCACCCGCTTGACCTCCATCACTCAAACTTCCGGCCGTAGAAGCCAGCAGGTGTGCGGTATCTGCGATTTCGACTGCAGCGGCCTCCAGCTTGAATGGGAGTCGGCGAATGTCCAGTTCATCCCTAGTGATCAGCATGCGCTCGGCAATTTCCATTAGCGCTTTTCGATCATCGCTTTCCGCATTAGTCGCAAAAAAAATCAATGCGTCATCCGAATCGGCGATTAAATGCCTTATGACACTCAGAAATGAATGCCGGGCGGCGGATACTTGCTCATAGTAGCCAACCAAAGACAGAAGAGCTGACCTGACTATCCAGCGATAAGTCATTGCCCAGCCGAGGTAAGCAAGGGATAACAGTACCGTAAGCGCGACTAAGCCTACAAGTATCTGCAACAAGGTACTATCGAGCATGTCACCAACTTTCAGATACTTGCGATCTCCTGTTGATTCACGATATGAATAGGCTGATTCTCCAACATCTCCAATGCTTTTGAAGAATCTTCCACATCGAGCACAGCATAGGGCAATATCAGTGAATAAACACAGTCAAACCGCACCCCAGCGTTTGCGACAGTCGTCAGCGCGGCAGCCAAAGATCCCGGCCTATCGTTTAGCGCAAGACAAATAACATCTTTTTCGCTAAAAAGAACGTTGTTACTCTCAAGGACATTTCTCGCGGCGCCTGGAGAGTCCACAATCAAATGCAAAACACAGGTATCTTTGGAGTCACATACAGAGAACCCACGAATATTTACACCGGCATCACCAAGCATGTCGGTAACTTCACTGATCTGCCCTGTTCCACGCTTGATCGATATTGATATTTGGCGCACAGTCGACATCTTTACTCGCCCCCTACATTGACTACAGCTCCATACACTCCATGCAGGCTACTCTACAGCATTGTGGCGCTTACTATACTCGATGCCTAGCCCACATGTATCAGTGACAGAATTCTGGATTCGCCGAGTTTTTCTCTCCCTTTCAGAAAATCCAGCTCAATGAGGAAAGCAAATCCTGCGACCCTGGCCCCCATCGAGCTCACGAGCGAGGCCTTTGCAGCTGCCGTACCGCCAGTCGCCAGCACGTCATCGATTATAAGCACAATATCATCAGGTCCAATAGCGTCTGTGTGTACCTCGATCGCATCGTTGCCGTACTCAAGCTCATACTCGTGTGAGGTTGTATGCCAAGGCAACTTGCCGGGTTTGCGAGCAGGAACAAATCCAGCCTCTAGCTTGTAGGCAAGTGCTCCTCCAAATATAAATCCCCTTGCTTCGGCGCCGAGAACTTTTGTGATTCCTGCCTCCATGTACTCATCAGCCAGGGTATCTATCGCCTGCCGAAATCCTTCGGGGCTGGCCAACAGAGGCGTGATGTCTTTGAAGACAATCCCCTTTTCAGGAAAATCTGCTATATCCCGGATAAGGTCATTCAACTGCACTGTAGCATCCTCCTTGAAGACGAACCATTAGTTATCTGTCCGCAAATCTTCGAGAGAGAAGACGTCCGGAAGATTGCGGTATTTCCCCATAAAATCAAGGCCATATCCAACCAAAAATTTGTCAGAAACTCTAAATCCGCTATACGTAATCACTGGCTCAACGATTCTGCGAACGTCCTTATCGAAAAGTGTGCACACCTTCAACGACGATGGATTTCTTGCTCGCAGCATCTTCAAGACGTAGCTCAGGGTAAGCCCTGTGTCCACTATGTCTTCGACAACCAGCACATGGGCGTTTTCAATCGAATCATCCAGGTCTTTTGTAATCCGGACAACACCAGGTGAGCCTGCGCCGTAAGAAGAAACAGCCATAAAATCGATACGAAGGGGTAGATCAGCCGCTCGGCATAGGTCGGAGAGAAAAAACATGCCCCCTTTCAGGACAGTAACCATGCGTAAATCAAGTCCCTGATAATCTTGCGCGATTTGCGCACCTAAAGCATCTATTCGCAGAGCAATCTTCTCCGCCGAATAAATCGGTACAACTGGCTTGCGCGACTCAATACTCGCGTACCGATCAATCACCTATCCGCGTCCATTCTCGGCTTCGATGAACTCCCCGCCCCCGATATGCTCAGGGGTAATGCCGTACTTCATCAATAAATTTCGAAAATCACGTTGATAAAATATTTTTATGTTGATATCAGGGTAAAGCTCGCGGACGCGACGCACCTTGCGATTCTTCTTAGTGACCAGCTTTTGGCTCATGGTTGTCAGCTCAATATACAAGTCCAGGTCGGGCAGGTAAAAATCTGGACTAAAGGAGGCTACCACGTTGCCATTACCATCCCATTCGAGCGGAAACACAGTTGGCTCATACTCCCAGCGTATCTGATAGAACTCCAATATCTCGGCGGCAATTCGCTCGCTAGGGTGCGCAAACTTAATCTGCTCGATGCTGCGGCCTGGCTCGTTATCAGCAGATTGAGAGATGGGCTGGGTCATAGTGAAGCTCACACCACGTCCTCAAATACACGGCCCAAAGATCGCCGAACTAGGCCAGAGGTCAAACGCTCCGACAAAGCAGTAAGTTCGGATAGAGTTTCGACCAGCTTCTGACGAGTTTCTGGCGTTCTATGGCGAAAAGCAGGCATCAATATTTGCGAGAAAAACGCAGTCTCTCGTTCTGCAAAAGTCTCATACATTCGCAGGTGCCTGGGCTCCACGCCAAAGCGCCGCATGTCCCAACAAGTACGCACGATATCGACATCACTTCGCGTGAGCTGAGGGCCTTTCTCCTCGGCATGCAATTCGATAAGCCCAAAACTGGCCAATTCATTCACAAAAGATATCGGGACTCCCATTGTTGAAGGGACATCCTCAAGAGACACCCTCTCGGCTTCGTCCAAGGGTAATGCGGCAGGCTCAGTAGCACCCATAAGTTGGCGTATTTCTGCAGGCATCTTGCCGCTGTCATAATCTACGAGCTTTTCCCGAATGACCGAAAGGGGCAAGAACAGCTCCTTTTGCATGCGAAGAATAAGCTCAATTCTGGCAAGATCCGCCGAGGAAAACTTTCTGTACCCACCTGCGGTTCGCTCGGGAGCGACAAGTCCCTCTTCTTCCAAAAAACGAATCTTGGAAATCGAGATGTCCGGGCTAACCTGTCGCAAACGCGCGACCACCTGGCCAATGGTCATGTAATCTCTGCTCAACAGGGTTCACCCCTTTATTCTCCGGCAACAAATACCATCTGGAATCTTCCGATCTGGATAATGTCGCCGTCTCCCAATACTGCCTCGTCGACGAGCACTCCATCTATGTAGGTGCCGTTTAGCGAACCATTGTCTGATATTGTCACCTTTTTTCCAGAAACCCGGACTAGGGCATGGTTCCTGGAAACTGTTACATCGTTGAGAAAAATATCAGACGCAGGGTCGCGGCCAATTGCAGTTGAAGCCTGCTCAAGCCTGAAGCGCTCCCCTACCTCAGGTCCTTTGCTCACTACAAGAGCCGGGCCGATACTCTCGGTCACCAATCGAGTAGAAGCCATGTCTGGAGAGACTGGAGCAAATGACATCGTAGTTCCGCTGAGGGCGACCCCGCAACCTTCGCACTTCTCTAAAGTAGCATCAACTTCAACCCCACATGCAGGACATTTGCTCATTGGCAACTCGCTTCGCAGATAAGTTGGCTACTCAGGAAAACCGAACTCCCGCTTCTGAAACGAAGACGCTATCTGTTGCTCCAGTGCACCGATAACCTCGGGGTTTTCCAATACCTTGGCGAGCCGATCCTCGCTCAATCGATTGCGAACATAAGGATCTGTCAGTGCATCGGTCAGCTTTCGGCCATTTTGAACTTCGCGGATCAAATACTCGACTACCCTCTCCTCAATGGCATCTGTGGCGAGGTCGTCAAGAAACTTACGTACGTTATTTGTGATTGATGACACGGCGTTTCCTTTCTGGCGGACGCACCAATCACTTATCCTGGGCGTCTTCGAATGGATCGTCTGGGGTAAGCAAGGACAGGTTACGACTATCGCTCGCGAGAATATTAATCAAACGATCGATATCCTTACCGGAGATCAAATCTGCACCAGCTTCACGCTGATTCTTCAATCGCCTTACAAGCTCAGCTCTCAGGATGTCGATCCTGCCGTGTAGGATACGCCTGCGATACGATACGGCATTCTCTTCTTCATGTAGTGCATCAATCATCTCGCGCAGTTCAGCGTTTGTCTTGTGCTCAAGGTCGACTAAAGTATCGTCAAATTTATCCTCTTGGGCACTCATAGACCCTCCACTCCGGGAGCCGAACCAGTGAAAACTTCTCAGTAACTAACAGTATTATAGCACTTGTGAAGGGCAAATGTCTCAACCTCCAGTAAACATATACCCAACCTATGGCTGGCCTGGCACCTTGAATTCTTCAATCAGTGACTCGGCGAGCGTCTCTTCCCTTTCACTCAGTGCTCCATATGTAAATTCCACACCCAAAACTGCGCCAAATGCCCCGACGATCGAATCGGTAATCATCTCCGGATCAGGGGCGGCTCCTAAGAGCTGATCAAGGGAAAGGGTCTCTGCGGCGAGTCGGGCAATCTCTTCATTGCCAAGACCGAGCGCGATCCCCTCACGAACACAGTCCCGAGTTCGCACGAATGATCCATGCTGTAACACCGTCTTGGCGTACCAGGCCTGCGCGCTGCCACAAAGTTTGCGAGAATCTACAGATAGATCGGCCGACTGAAGCTGCAGGTAACAGGCGAAAGAGTTACTCTTGGGCCGAGTGAGATCAGTTCGATCGACTGGATCGATAGGGATACCCATATTGACAAAAGCCGCGGAGAGGGCGGTTGCAAGGTAGCCATATGACTCCTTGATACCTGACGGTATCCCGTCTTGCACTCCGGCTATCACCGCATAGGTAACCTCATCGCAATGAAAAACCGCCCTGCCGCCAGTGGGTCGTCGCACTACATCGATGCCGCTACTTGCGCACGCATGAAGATCAATGTTTTCGGCTCTTTGGAAACGTCCGAGGGAGAGTGTGGGAGTGCTCCACGCATAAATCCTGAGTGTGGCCGGGGATCTCGACTTAGCGTGCTCCAACTGGATAGCTCTGTCGACCGCCATATTCCAGGCACCACAAGAGGGTTGGTCGACTATCAGTCTCCACTGATAGGGCCTCATGAATCCTTTTCATTCTGGGCGCACATGCTCCAGCGCAGGTCAGGCTCGCGAGCCGCCCTAGCCTCATCGACACGACGAACAAATGTGGTATACGGCGCCGACTTTAGAGTCTCAGGGGATGAAGTGGACTCCTCGGCGATATCGGTCATGACGCTGATGAAGTCATCCAAAGAAGCCAGTGACTCCGTCTCGGTGGGCTCGATCATCAAAGCTTCCTCAACCAGGAGAGGAAAGTAGATTGTAGGCGGATGGATGCCATAATCCAGAAGGCGCTTGGCTATGTCCAGGGCCCGCACACCAGAGGTCCGCTTCTGCTCACTGGCCGATAAAACAAACTCGTGCATGCAAGTTCGGTCGTAAGGGAGCGCATAAAGGCAGCGCAGATGCTCTTTTAGATAGTTCGCTGAAAGAACGGCCTGCTGACTGGCCTCGAGTAAGCCATCGCCGCCAAGTGCGCGAATATAGGTGTAGGCACGGACAAGAACACCGACATTACCCCAGAAAGACCTTACTCGGCCGATAGAGCGAGAAGGAGACTCTCCCCGAAAATGACCTTCATCGTTTACGACAACAGGACCTGGCAGATAGGGCGCCAACGTATCACTAACGCACACAGGCCCAGCGCCGGGACCGCCTCCGCCATGCGGAGTTGAAAAGGTCTTGTGCAAGTTGATATGCATGGCATCAAAGCCCATGTCTCCCGGGCGCGAAATGCCCATAATCGCATTCAGGTTCGCGCCATCACAATATGCCAACGCGCCAAAAGCATGTACAGCCTCTGTGATTCGAGCAATATTGGTGTCGAAAAGCCCCAGTGTGTTGGGATTGGTCAGCATCACTGCGGCGACATCGTAATCGAGTGCACGGGATAGCGCCGACATATCCACCCCGCCAGCCGCATCGCTGGGTATTGTGGTTGTTTCATAGCCACACATACTGACCGTCGCCGGATTCGTACCGTGCGCCGTATCTGGTATCAACACCCGCTTGCGAGGATCACCGTTGTCGGTATGAAAGGCTCGAATGCACATTAAGGCAGTGTGTTCGCCGTGTGCACCTGCGGCAGGCTGAAGTGTGACGGCGGGCAGTCCGGATATCTCCGCCAATGCGCATTGAAGGTTCCACATCAATTCAAGCACGCCCTGCACGGTATTGGCTGGCTGATATGGATGCACTCCAGCAAACCCGGGCAGGCGACAAGCATCTTCATTTATTCGAGGGTTGTACTTCATCGTACAACTGCCGAGAGGGTACATTCCGGAATCAACACCAAAGTTCATAGAGGCCAAAGCGGTGTAGTGGCGCATGAGATCAAGTTCAGTGACGGCAGGCAGCGCGGCTGGCTCAGAGCGAACAGTGTCACCCAGAAGCGTTGCAAGTAGATCTTCAGGGATCTCAGGTGAGAGCACTTGCTGACAGGTGCCTTCCGGATCGCCGATTTCGAAGATAGTTTTCCGGCTTTTTTCACGACCGTTTCTCGGAGATCGATCCTTTGAGCTACCACTCATCACAGAGCATTCACCGCCTCGACAAAATCGATAATCTGCTGCGAGGTGCGCTTTTCGGTGACCGCAAAGATCACCACATCGTCGAGATCTAGGGGAAGATTTGGTGCGTGCCTCTCCGACTGGAGAAGTGCTCGGCAGCCAACACCAGCCAAAAATCCGCGATCCAGCATCGCCGAGATCATGGTATCCGCGCTTCCAGCAGAGTACCTGAGCGCAAACTCGTAACCAGAGGGGGTATCCCAAAGAGCCTCGAACTTCCCGGTATCGAGAAGCATACTCCGCAGTTGATGCGCGTTCAAAACGCAAGCTTGAGCAACCGCACGAAGCCCAGTGCCACCCATGGAAGCTAAATATACCCCCGCGGCCACTGCGTTCAGCGAATGATTGCTGCAGATATTGCTTGTGGCTTTTTCGCGTCGAATATGTTGCTCTCTGGTCGAAAATGTCAACACAAATGCATCGGAACCATCGGCGTCAATCGATCTGCCCACTATTCTTCCAGGAACCTGCCTTACATAGTTGCTGCGACAAGCGAAGAATCCAAAGCCCGGGCCGCCAAATGAGATCGGACTGCCCAATGGCTGACCCTCCCCGACCACAATATCCGCTCCAAACCTTGACGGTGGCTCCATCAATCCCAAAAGAATCGGATTAGACGCCACGACCAGGAGCGCACCGGCTCCATGAGCGAAAGCTGATGCCGCTTCGATGTCCTCAAGAACACCGAAGAAATTTGGACTCTGAAGCATCACCGCGGCTACGTCAGAGCAGTCAACGGTCGACAAGGTAGCTGCCAGGGATTCCCGTTCAATTCGACCGGTACAAGGCTCGACGGGTATGTCCACTACATCAAATACTCCGGCGTGGGCATACGTCAACAGGGTAGAGCGCCACTCAGGGTGAGTGTTTGAGGCACAAAGAACCGTCTTGCGTCTTGTGATACGACACGCCATGAACGCCGCCTCAACAAAAGCCGTCGCCCCGTCGTACATGCTTGCGTTGGCGATCTCCATTCCAGTCAGAGAGCAGATCATCGACTGGTACTCATATAACGCCTGTAGTGTGCCTTGACTTACCTCTGGCTGATAAGGAGTGTATGCGGTGAAAAATTCAGGTTTCCGAATCACGTGGTCGACGACGCTTGGCACATAGTGATCGTAGCAACCCGCTCCGGCAAACGAAACAAGATCATTTGTTGAGCGATTCTTTTTCGAAAGATCGTAAACGTGGGCTGAAAGCTCAGCTTCAAAGATGCCTTCGGGCAGGTTCAGCGGCCGCTTCAATCTGACTTCATCGGGAATATCCTCGAACAAGTCCTCGACACTTTGAAGCCTCAATGCAGAGAGCATCTGCTGGCGTTGCCGAGGAGTGATCGATATATATCGCATCTCGATCCGGTTCAGGCCAAGTCTTGCTTGATGAACAGATTGTAAGCCTCCGCAGACATCAGGCCATCCAGCTCAGATGAGTCCGAGAGTGCTACCTTTACAAGCCAACCGCCATCATAGGGATCGACGTTGATGATCTCCGGCTCATCTTGCAAGGTGCTATTCACCTCTATGACAGTTCCGGAAACAGGCGAGAACAGCTCAGAGACGGATTTGACCGACTCTACTTCACCAAAGACATCGCTTACTGCAACCACGGTATCCTGGCTCGGAAGGTCAACATATACAACCTCGCCCAACTGGCTTTGCGCAAAGTAGGTGATTCCTATCACCGCCACTTCGCCTTCAACCCTGACCCACTCGTGTTCCTCTGAGTACAACAGATCCTCTGGATGCACGAAAACTCCTCTCAGGTCTTTTGCGGCGTCAAGGAAGTGCTCTTGACGAACGGCATCTGTACAACCTCCACTTGAAAGCTCCTGCTTCTGGCAACGAGATCCAGCTTTGTGCCAACGGCGGTGAGGCCGGAAGGTAGATAAGCGGTCGCGATGCCCGTTGCCAGCGTTGGAGAGTAGGTGCCGCTAGCTACCCTACCGACTTCGGCTCCTTCATGCATTATAGCCATTCCTCGGCGAGGAATAACCCCCGTCACGCGTAAACCTGCCAGTAACGATGGCGTTCCATTTTGCCGCATGTGCTCAATAGAAGACCTTCCGATAAACTCGCCTTTTTCCAGAGCCACAAATCGCATCAGACCCGCCGAGAGTGGATCAACTCCCCTATCCAGCTCATTTCCATACAGATGGTAACCCATCTCAAGCCGCAAGGTATCTCTCGCGCCGATACCGCAAGGGGTGATCTCAGGAAACGAAAGCAGTACTCGCCACAACGAAACCGCATGCGACACATGACAGAGGATCTCAAAGCCGTCCTCGCCTGTATATCCGGTGCGAGCAAGTAAAACAGGGATGGTGTCCACTCTGGTTTGGATAACGGTAAATCGTTTGGGAATCTCAGTCTCAACAGGCAATAGCTGACGGATAATTCCTAAAGATGCCGGGCCCTGCAGCGCGATCATTGACGTTCTGTCTGACTCATCCACAACTTCAATGAAGTTTGGGTCCATCGAGCTCAAGTCCGCGGGGTGATCAGCGGGCAGTGGCAACTGCGATTCGACAGAAAGGTGCTCGTTCATCCAATCAAAAACCAGGTGCCTGTTGCCGGCGTTTACCATCAGAAGGTACTCGAAATCACCGGTGCGATATACGATCAAGTCCTCAATGATTCCGCCGTCATCATCACAGATCAGCGTATATTGCGCTTCACCTATCGTGTCCAATCTTGATAGATCGTTAGTGAAAAAGCTCTGCAGGCGAGCTTGGGCGCCGAGGCCGAATACCCTTAGCTGCGCCATATGGCCGACATCAAAAATTCCCGCCGAACTGCGCACTGCGATATGTTCGTCCTTGATACCAGAGTACTGTAAGGGCAACGCCCAACCGGCATATTCGGTCATGCGAGCCCCGAGTGCTAGGTGCTCCTCGAACAAGGGTGTTCTCAAAGGTAACTCACTCAACGGTAATCGTCCTCTCTCGGCCAAATACAGAATCAACGAGACGCTGCAGGGCGATCCATGCGCTCTCGAAAAAACCAGGGGCGGGAACATCCTCCGTGGCAACCAGCGGTATCCGGCCAAGAAGCCGCTCCCCTTGCGTGACAGTCAGCGTCCCGAGCCTTGTGTCGATGGTAACGGGAGCCGAAATCTCCGGGTACAAAATGATATCGAATGTAACCTCTCCGTCTGCAGAAAAAACCGGTACCTCAAGGCTTGTCGCAGCTACCGCAGAAGTCGAACGATCCAGGTATTGTGAAACCGGCACCTGCCCAAAGGTACTCCCCTTGTTCACCAATCGCCTCACGACAAAATTCTCATGCCCCCACTGGAGCAGTTTGGCCGCGTCATCAAAGCGCGCATTCTCATCCGGACTGCCGAGAACTACAGCGAAGAGCTCAACGTCACCCCTCTTTGACGAAGCGATCAGGCTGTGTCCCGCTCTCGAAGTCCATCCCGTCTTGACCCCGGTCGCGCCCTCAAACTCACCGACAAGCAGATTTGTGTTAGGTGCAGATTCTCTCTCGCCAGGGCCATCGGGATCGAAGGAATCCATTATTGCAACCGCGCGGAACTCATCAACTGTCATAGCGTAGCGCGCCAACAATGCGAGATCCCTTGCCGAAGAATAGTGGCCGGGCGTGTCCAGGCCATGCGCATTCTCAAAACGAGTATCGAGCATTCCAAGCTGTTGTGCCCTGGAGTTCATCTTCTCGACAAAGCCTGATTGAGAACCCGAAACATGCTCTGCCAAGGCTATTGCGACCTCATTTGCCGAGACCAGCAGGATCGCCTCGATGGCGTCACTGACGGTAAGTTGTTCGCCTGGACGTAAGTTCGCGTTCGACCCACCAACAGACATATGCCGAGATGTCACTGTAACAATCTCTTCCGGCGCTGTATTTTCCATCGCTACCAACGCCGTCATAATCTTTGTGGTACTAGCCATCGCCCGCCTTTCGGCAGGATCGCGCGACCACAGCTCTCTTCCATCCGAGGTCACAAGAACCCCGGATCTCATCGTTGTTTCCGGAAAAAGAGTCGCGGGAGTAGAGCCTAGTGGCTGCCCCCCGATGCGATCGAGCGCAAGGACAAAGGAGGCTCCGGACGCTACCATTAAAAAAACTAGGATGCAGAGGGCGCCAACACGTATAATGGCCTCGGTCATGTGTTGTTCTTCAGTTTGCTGCATAATTGGAGTCCATTGAGCCGGGAAACAACATAATGAATCTACGGGGCGAATCCGGTTTCTCTCTAGCAGAACTGGCCGGTGTAGTCGCCATCATCGGCATATTAGTTTCCATCGCTGTTGCATCGTACACTTTTACCACATCAAGAGCCCATAGTGTGGCCTGTGAATCCAATCGCCGCACACTAGATGGAGCTGTACAACTTTACCGTGCGGACAATAGCGGCCGCGCCATCGACGACATCACCGACCTGGAGCCCTACATTGAAAATCCCGTTTCGGCCTTTAGGTGTCCAGCCGCTCCGACTGTTTCGCTCTCCTACAACGCAACGACCGGACAGATAGAATGCGCGTACCATGCCGAATAGTTATCTGACGACTCCAGGAAAGGCATGTCCATGAGAAACCCGAGCTTTGAGGCGATGATCGTCGGGTTGGGGGCATTGGTTCTTGCGGTAAGTGTTCTATTTTATCCCGGTCCTCCTTTGCTAAAGGAGTTGATCGCCCAGGCATTCCTTCTTGTAGTGCTCGTTGCAGCTGTCTATGGCGGGAGGAACACCGGATTCATAGCCTCCTTGCTCGCATCCGTAATCTATGTGTTGCTGCATCTTTCGCAGTCCGCAGATATCTCCAATCCTGCCATCCTCCAGATGATAGCAGTGAGGTTTGCGGGCTACAGCCTGGTGGGTGTGGCCGGTGGGGAGATATGCGACAGAATACGCACACGCAACCAAAGGGCGAAGACACCTGAGGGAATCGATCCCATCAGCCGGACGTACAATCAGCGCTTCCTGTCATACGAAATCAATGCGGCTATTAGCGAGACAAGCCGTTACGATACAACCTTCTCTCTCATATTGATCGATCCGGCTACCAGGGGCGTCGGTGGGTCAACGACAGCATTGGCCAATGACAGAATCCGGCTTATTGGCGAGTATCTTCGTAAGGATGTTCGGGTGGTTGACAAGGTTGGGCGAACCGATGACGGTATATTCGTCCTAATCCTTCCTCATACGACCTTTGAGGGCGCGAAGTGCATTGCGGGTCGAATCGAAGACGGAATAAAAGACCTTCTAGGTGACACAAAAGGGCAGACGCCAATTACTGTGATGTCGGCTCCAGCCCAGCTTGATGAGATAGAAGATTTCGTAAAGGGCTTAGGGACCGACCCATTATCCATTTTCAAAAAACAATGATCGGGGCCGCGAGGAAAATCACGGTACGGGTGGAGTCGCTATCACAGAGGCGGGCGGCCTGGTTCCGACGCGCACTATCTCCTCTTTGGGGCGATACACGGACCTAAACGAATCCTCGCGGATCACTTGACCATCTTTTCGAACGTAACGCCTCACAACAACCGCTCCACCGTTGGCTCCCTGCTGCTCTATCCGACGAGCAGCAAGCGGTAAAGTGGAGTCTGTGACTTCGCGCGTGGGATAAGGCACGACGTTGGTCCAGGGTCCGGTGTCACTGGTCACGGTATAACCTGGATCGGTACCGTAAAACGTCACAGTCACAGAAGAGGACGTATAGGACGTGTCGATCAATATCCAGTTCGGGGTATCATTTTTGAATCTCAGGTCGGGTCCACCCCACGCCAAAGTAGCATCCCTGCCTTTAGGGTATGCCGAAATGAACAACGAGTGATTCCTCCTCTCAACGACAGTCAACCCTGACTCGAATACCGTGTTGAACAGAGTTGTTCCAAATTGACATATCCCTCCGCCGAGACTAGGCACCAGTCGTCCGTTGACAATTGCGGGCGCCTCCTGATAGCCCCGCTCCGCAGTTCGCCGACCAACTCGCTCATTTAGGGAAAATACGGCGCCTGGGGCCATCAATGCACCGTCAACAGCATTGGCGATCGTATGAATGTTGTTCACACGGGGGCGATTGCTCCGGTCAAACCGTGTGGTGAACGTCGCGATCTCCTCCTTTATACCCATCCCTTCGGCCTCTTGGGTGGTTATTTCAGGCTCAACTCGCGTCATTCGAATCTCGACAGTCCGGGTGGTACCTTCGGCAAGCGCGCGAGTCATCTCGCGAGTCATCGAGTCCATGTCCGGACCGGCGCCATCCTCGGAAGGAACTATTCGAATGCTCCCGCTTGTCACCTGGAACGAAGCGTTTTTTGCAGGTCTGCCAGTAACAGCAATTTTGGGCATGACATCCTTCGATGCCTTTTCGGGGGATATATATGCCTCAAGGACCTGCCCGCTGGGAGGGGGATCGGCAGCAAGAGTTGCAGGGGCCGAGGGAGAAGCAGATGAGCTTCTGAATGCAATCCACGCTGAAATCTGATCCGGAGTAAACGTCCAGGATTTGTCGCCAAAGAAGATCGAGACATCTCCAGAGAGCATCGCTTTGGTGTCACTTAGCGCCTCAACCGCATCCTCGGCGAGAATATCTGCCTCCACGTCGTGAACTGGCACGGCAACCGTGGTATCCGGTGAGACATAGGCATCCAGCAGCCGAAGGGTAAACTCATCCCTATCGACCCCGACACCTGATATCGCCGGCGCGATAGATGGCACATTGTCGACTATCGAAATGGAGGCGTTGACAGGAGGAACTTCAGCGATCTCAAATACCGGCGCCAATGCCGATGCCGCAAGAGATTCATCCAGTGTTAGCTCGGCCCTCACATCTAATCCGCCGAACCAGCTGCTCAAACGCTGTCCCACGATATCGGTTATATCCCCGTCTCTTCCAACGGAATACGCCCTGGCGACTGATCTTTCCTCATCTATGTCCACTCCGAGCTCATCGGCGGAAATCTCCCAGTTATGCTCCTGGTAAGCAACGATGACAGGCTCGGAGGAGAGCTCGGCAAAGCTGTCGTTTATGTGGCCTAGGGCGGCCTGGGGGGTGAGTCCTCCTACCTTGATGCCAGAAACGCTAACGCCCGGGTGTATTCGATCGTGACTCGCGACTGCGTCCGCAGCTATACCGATAACCGCGAAAACCATTGTCGCCGCGAACAGACCCAGAGCAACGCGCTTCCATACGGGCATAGCTCTCAACTTGTCGTATATTTTGATCAAGGTTATTGAAATCCGTTTCGTCGAAATTGTGTCGCTAAACCGCTAACCGTCTGACTTTATTGCAGCCATCACCAGAGAGGAATAAGTGTCTACGATAGCCTGTAGCCTACTCTCACTGTCTGCTTCTGCAAAAATTGAAACGAGCGGCTCGGATGCATGCGGTAAGACGATCACCCACCCGCCGTCAAGCTCAAAGTGCACTCCCTCACTAACATCAGCCGTCCAGTTCTTGACCGCCTCGCTTACCGCCTTCATAACTGCGCCCTTTCGGCCCGAAGGACAGAAGATATCGATCTGCGAAGTATAGTGCGGCGGTAACTGCTCTACCACTTCATCCAGGCTTCGACCATCGGCTGCAAGCATGCGTGTGATCGCTGCAACGCTTGCAACGCCATCGTAACCTGCGAGAAAGTCAGCAAATATGAAGCCACCCGTGCGGCCGCCCGCAAATCCTATCTCCTTCTTGCTGGCAAGATCCGCCATCGAGCGTCTTGATCTCCCCGGGCGAAGGACTTTGTGTCCACTTTTTGAAGCGATCTCTTCGACAATCCTCGAAACCGCCAGGGGTACGGCGATTGGCAGTCCGGTAGTATCGGCTCTGCACCACAGATCCACAACTGCGTAGAGCGCCAGATTGCCATCGAGAACTCGGCCGGACGGAGTCACAAGCGTCAAGCGCTCGCCCGATTGATCGAACTTGACTCCGAGATCGGCGCTGAGAAGAGTTACGGCATTGAGAAGCTCTTCGTATGAACCTGACTCATCGGATGGCGAAACGGAAGTTTGCTCTGCATCCAAAAACGGATTGAGGGTAATCAGGTTCACCTTCCAATCAGCAACCGTATGCGGCAGTACAACGGAGGTCACGCCATTTGAAAGATCGGCAACTACCTTCAGCCAGCTCTCGCCCGAAGTCTGATCGGACACAAAGTTGGCGAGCGCGGCCGTATAGTACTCAATGGTGCGTGCAGGGTATGTGATCTCTCCGACATCCGAGAAAAAGGTGCGCCTAAACTCTCCGCGATAGTACAGGCGCTCGATCTTTTTCTCTTCCCACGGAGCTATGTCCAGTCCGTGCTTGTCGAAGAAGTGGACCTCGACCGCCTGAATGTCGTTGGGAGACTGGCACACGTGTACACCGCCAACACACCGGGTATCCCGAGTGGTCAGTCGGTTCATCGCGGGTGAGGCCACGCGCAAGTCCCGCACGTTGCAGCCAGAGGAGTTAAGTCCTGCAACAATCGCACGCTTGAGCATCCGAGAAGAACGACTCGAGTCTCTGCTCACAATCACATGAGAACCTTTAGGCAGGAGTGACCCGAATGCCTGGGCCGCGCGCAAAACCAGCTCAGGCGACAGATCCACCCCAACCAGACCGGAAATTCCCCTCTCGCCGAAAAGGCTACGAGATCCTGTACTTTCCCAAATTATCGAACTATTGACCACAGCGGCTGGCTCAACGTTTTTATAAGGGTATATCTGAACCCCCGAGTTGACTTGCGCGCCATGGCCAATCATGGCTTCATCCCCGACAACAACCCCCATTTCAACCGACGCTCCACCACGAACGTCGACTCCTCGGCAGAGAACCGCACCACGAACGCTGGTATTCTTACCGATGAAGGTGTCACTCCAGACGATCGAGTGCGTAACCTGGGCATTGTTTCCGATGACGCAGTTATCGGCGAGTACTGTGTAATCACCGATCTTAGAACCAGAGCGCAGGGTGACATTCCGGCCAATAACGACGTGCTCGCCGATCTCTACGTCAGGATCGATGCGGGCGCCCTCGCCCAGCCACAGACCATCCCTGGCAGGAACCCCTGGGATGAAGAGCTTGGCGGTACCATCAAGTATATCCCGGTGCGCCTGAATATAACTGTCGAGACTGCCGACATCGCACCAGTATCCATCGCACAGATACCCATAAAGGTCAAAGCCCGACTCCATCAGCAACGGAAAAAGCTCGCTCGAGAAGTCAAAGGGCTGGTCTTGCGGAATGTAATCGAAAACCACGGGGTCTATCACGTATATTCCGGTATTGATGGTGTCCGAGAAGACCTGGCCCCAGGTTGGTTTCTCTAAAAAACGTTCGATCTTGCCGGCCTCGTCGGTGATCACAACTCCGAATTCAAGTGGATTTGGAACGCTCTTTAGCGCTATTGTCACAACCCCGCCAGATTCCTTGTGGAACTGGATCACAGAACTCAAGTCGATGTCTGTCAAAGCATCCCCGGATATCACAAGAAAAGTTTCATCACCAATGAGATCCTGGGCATTCTTGACAGAGCCAGCGGTTCCTAGCGGCGATTCTTCATACGCGTAGCGTATGTTCATGCCCCACTCTTCACCCTGGCCGAAGTAGTCCTCAATGAAGCGAGGCATGAACGCCAGTGTAGCAACAACATCGCTGATTCCGTGGTGCTTAACCAGTCCGACTATATGCTCCATGATGGGCTGATTTGCAATCGGAACCATGGGTTTGGGACGCAAACTGGTTAGCGGACGTAGCCGCGTTCCTTCGCCGCCGGCCATAACAACTGCCTTAATCTCAACCACCCCCTACCTAAAAGATCAGCAAAGAACTCTCACTGCTCGCTGGATCTGAGTAACCGCCTGGCCAGAACCGTATAGTGAACCGCAGTCGAGATTGAAAGTAACGTACCAAGGGCAGTAACCACAAGTCCAGCCAGAATCTCTTGTGCGCCGATAGAGACGGAGGGCCAGTTGAGGATCATCAAAGACAGCCCTATAAGCAAAACGGCAGTGGTGAGTTTTCCAGGGAGAGTCACAGGTAGACGAAGCCCGTGACGCTCAAGGCGATACGCTCCATACAAAAGATAGACATCACGTGCTACCAGCAAGGCCAGGAAAGGTAGCGGGAGTCGATCAACCATATATAGACCAACGACACCGGAGGCTATGAGGAGCCTGTCGACCAGCGGATCGATGATCTTGCCGATAGAAGTAACCGTCCCGGTGCGACGAGCGATCTGCCCGTCGAGCCAATCGGTGCCCGCCGCGGATGCGTATAACGCAAACGCCAATATGTCAGAGCCGTCGTCACGAATCAGTACAGTGAAGCAAAATGGAATCAAGGCCAGACGAAGTACCGTAATGATGTTGGCTACTGTCCACAACTCCGATTCACCGGGGTTGTCCGTTTTCCGAGCCGCTTTGGCACGATCAGTCACAAGTTTCTCCTCGGAAGGCTTTTGAACACGTGTCAAAGTTCTGGTCGGGCTGACAGGATTTGAACCTGCGACCCCTTGACCCCCAGTCAAGTGCGCTACCAAGCTGCGCCACAGCCCGAATGAATGAACAGCAACTATGCATGGTACGTTGCATGACCACTAGTGGCAATAGAGTAATTTCAATAACGCTCAGTTAAAGCTAGGGTCCGCCAGTGATGCCTCCCCGATATACGAGCACATTTACGTCTTCGACAATGATAAGTCCATCGGAAAGCATCTCGCCATAGACCTCGGCAAGAGCGGTTATCCTGTCCGGCGCATCGATTACCTGAACCATAAGCGGTAGATCGACCGACATGCGTATTCCATGCTTCGCATGTTCTCTGCTGGTAGCCCCAAATCCAACGACCCCCCGCAGAACGGTGGCGCCTGCGCAACCTGCTATCCGCGCCTGCTCCACCATCGCCTGGTAGAGCGGCTTGCCGTCATACGCATCGGCTTCGCCGATATATACCGAAAGCTTTTTTGCCGGGCCGGAAAATGTCATAAGTTACCCCACTTTTCCACGAAATTTGGCTGAAACAACATCTATCAACTCACGAGCAATGACCTTCTTTGGAAGGAGTGGCAATACGCTCTCACCAATGGGATACACGAAAACTACCCTGTTGTCAGCAGTGCAAAAGCCGATCCTCGGGTCGGACACATCGTTTGCGACAACCATATCCAGAGACTTCGAGTTCAACTTCTTTCGCGCATTCTCAATAATGTCGGATGTCTCGGCAGCAAACCCAACGATGAAGCGCTCACCCTTTGAAGCGGCAAGTGCCTGGAGCACATCTGGGTTTCTAACAAGCTCAAGTGAGAACTGCTCCTCGGATTTTTTGATCTTTTGCTCCACTCGCCGAGAAGGTCGATAGTCGGCGACAGCCGCGGCGGCTATCACTACATCCGCCCTCTCGTTGGCGATCAAAGCGGCAGCAAGCATCTCCTCGGCAGACTCAACCCGAACAAGCGTAACGCCATAAGGCTCCGGTAGTACCGTCGGACCGGACACGAGTACGACTTCGGCGCCTCGGCGAGCCGCTTCTTCGGCGATCAAATATCCGGTAAGGCCGCTACTGCGATTGCCGAGAAAGCGAACTGGATCCAATGCCTCGTATGTCGGGCCCGCGGTTACCAGCACCGTAAAGCCCTCCAGATCACGCGACCTCTCGATTTCAGCGCGTACCGCAAGCTCAATCTCTTCCAGCGAAGCCAGTCTTCCCTCGCCGATCTCTCCGCAAGCCAGTTCGCCGTGTGCTGGCTCAACGAAGATGACGCCTCGTTTGCGCAGGATGTCGATGTTGGCCCTTGTGGCCTCTGCGCGCCACATGCGCGTGTTCATAGCTGGCGCGATGATAATCGGCGCGGTCGTTGCCAAGGCGGTTGCGGTCAGTATGTCATCAGCATATCCGGCTGCGAGCTTTGCAAGCACGTTAGCGGTGCATGGGGCTATCAGGAGCACATCTGCCTCCTGAGCCAGGGAGACGTGGTACACGGCGGCGGTGGCAGGGTCATCCCAAAGCGATGTAACCACAGGATTGCCGGTAAGAGTGCGTAAAGTAAGCGGGCCGAGAAATCGTGTGGCCGCCTCGGTCATGATCGCTTTTAGATTTACACCGCCGCTTGCGAGCCTGCGAACGATCTCGGCGGACTTGTAAGCGGCGATACATCCGGTCACGCCGAAGACAACCGTTGGTTTGCGGTCTGAAACAGCATCGGTTGTGGTGTTAATGAATTCGCTCATAGGTTGATTATCGCATGTAGATGCGCCCACAAAGCAATTTATTGGGGATAATAGCGTTAGGTGTGAATCATCTCACTGTTCACAACAACCGATTTGGAGGCGCAGATTGCTTCAGCCTGACAACGCGCACACAACAGAGGTTCGGCTTAGGCTGGGTGGCCCCGCAGGTTTTGGCATAAAAGCTGCCGGACAATCGCTCGCTCGCGTCTTCGCAAGATCGGGATACGAAACCTTCGATCTGACCGAGTACCCCTCGCTCATCAAAGGCGGCCACAACACCTACCACCTGCGAATCAGCGATAGCCCGATCGCATCCCATGTGATCGCGACCGATATTCTCGTTGCACTAGATCGCCTGACCGTTGAGTTGCACACCGAGGAGCTTTCGCCGGCCGCCGCCATCATCTACGATCCTGATGATTTCGATATCTCGGATATCCAGGTGCCGGGCTTCGATCCGAGCTCCTATTGCATCGTGCCTGTCCTCTTCTCAAAGATCGTCCGCGACGTTGGTGGACTGCCGATCATGAAAAACGTCGCGGCTTTGGGAGCTGTTCTCGGGTATCTGAACTTTCCCTTCGAGGCTCTACAAGCCTCCATAGAGCAGCAGTTCGCAAGGAAAGACCCTTCGATAACCGAGCAGAATATCGAAGTCGCCCGAAAGGGCTATGAGTATGCACAGGAAAGCGAGTGCGGGTTTCCTCTTCGCTTGGGAGTGCTTGAAGGCCGAGAGCCGAGGATGCTGCTCGATGGAAACGAGGCGGTCTGCCTTGGCGCTTTGGCCGCAGGAATCGGCCTGTACTGCGCTTATCCGATGACTCCCTCTTCAAGCTTGCTGCATCTCATGGCGGCACACGCCGAGAGCGAGGGTGTGGTGGTAAAGCACACCGAAGACGAGATCGCAGCGGTAAATATGGTGATCGGTGGCGCCTTTGGAGGAACGCGGTCGATGTGCGCGACCTCAGGCGGCGGCTTCTCGCTCATGGTCGAAGGGTTTGGGTTCGCCGGTGTCAGCGAAACCGCATGTGTAATCGGGGTCTTCACGCGACCCGGCCCCGCGACAGGGATGCCTACATGGACAGAGCAGTCCGATCTTCGCTTCGTTATCCACGCATCACAAGGCGAGTTTCCACGCGTCGTGCTAGCCTTTGGCGACCACCAAGACGCATTCGAAATGACATGGAGGGCTTTCAACATCGCGGATGAGCTTCAAACCCCGGTCATTTTGCTCGGCGACACGTATCTTTCCGATAACCGCGCAACGGTACCGCTCTTTGACACCGAAGCTGTCACCATAAAGCGGGGTTCGTTTGTCGCCGAGGGCGACATCTCCAAGCACCCCGATGCACTAAACGCGGAGGGCGTCTACGCCAGGTACAAGGTGACGGAAAGCGGCGTGAGCATCCGGGCGCTCCCAGGCGTAAAAGGCGCCCAGCAGATCGTCAACTCCTATGAGCATGACGAGATCGGCTGGGGCGCAAGAGGTGAAATCGCCGATATCCGGATCGCGCAAAATGAGAAGCGCATGCGAAAACTCGATCTCGCGAAAACCATCGTACCTCCCCCGGCCTATTTCGGACCTGATGAGACCGAGCTTTCCATCCTGCTTTTCGGGTCGACGAAGATGCCCGCCATGCAGGCACAACAATGGCTCGCCGATGATGGAGTGCCCGTGAACCTTATGCAGGTCACGACAGTATGGCCATTTCCCGCCGAGGAGGTGCGCTCCTTTATCACTTCGGCAAAGCGAACCGCGATAATCGAAGGTAACATGACCGGCCAATTGCGCGGTCTTGTCAAGGAGCATTGTCTGCTCGATGTCGACTACACGCTGCTACGATATGACGGTCGGCCGTTCTCTCCTGAACAGATCGTCACTTGGGTCAAGGAGGTCATCGGATAAATGCCAGACGCAAGCGACTTCAACACGAGCCAAAAGCCGACGTGGTGTCCTGGGTGCGGAAACTTCGGCATGTGGGAAGCACTGAAACGCGCCATAAGTGAGCTTGAGTGGGAGAAAGAAAGCTTCAGCGTAGTATGGGGTATTGGATGTCACGGGAACGGAGCAGATTTTCTCGATGTCCAGGGAATGCACGCGCTTCACGGCCGGGCGCTGCCTCCCGCTACAGCATTGGCGCTTACCCGCCCTGACCTGAACGTGATCGTAGAGATGGGCGACGGTGACGGATATGGGCTCGGCCTTGGCCACTTCGTTCATAGCGCACGACGAAACGTGAACCTTACCTGTATCGCTCACAACAATCAGATATACGGCCTTACCACAGGACAGGCATCCCCTACGACAGACAAGCTGATGCCGACGGTCTCAACTCCACAAGGTGTGCTGGAAAACCCAGTCAACCCGATCGGACTTGCGCTTGCCGAAGGCGCGACTTTTGTGGCCAGGGGCTTTGCTGGAGATATCGGACATCTGAAGAAGCTATACAAGCAAGCGCTTACTCACAAAGGCTTTGCGCTTGTAGACGTGTTCCAGCCGTGCGTTACATGGAACAAGCTCAACACGTTCAAGTGGTTCAAGGAACGGGTTTACCGGCTCGATGAACGGGGCTGGGACACATCCGATCGAAACGCCGCGCTCCAGCTGTCGATGACGACCTTTCACGAACTTACGTGCACCCCTGAAGAGTGTCAGGTGCCGCTGGGGATATACTTCCGAGAAACCGGCACGCCGACATATGCCGATGGTCTCACCTCAACCACGGCGCTCGGATATCAGCGAGCGGCGCGACCAAGAGATATCCGAAAGATCATGGAAAGCATGACCTGACGGCTAAATAGATCGCGCGGCCAATAAAGATCAGATGAGCCCGAGCTTCTTGCCTGACTCGTGAAACGCCTCGAGCGCCAGCTTGATGTCGGCTTCAGTGTGTGTAGCCATAAGGCAAGTCCTCAGACGATCCATGCCGCGAGGTACCGCTGGGTGGACAATGGGGCAAACAAAAACACCTCGGTCGAAGAGCATTCTCGTCAAATCCATAGTCTTGGCCTCATCTCCGATTAAAACCGGGACGACGCAACTCTCCGACTCCATCGTGTTCCAGCCCTGGGCCTTCAACCCATTTGTGTATTTTTCGGTGATTCGATGCAAAGCTGTCACTCTTTCGGGCTCATCTTCTATCACGTCGAAAGCCGCAATCGCGGCGGCTGCCTGCGCGGGTGGAAGCGCTGCCGAGAATATAAACGGCCGGGACATATGGCGCTGATACTCGACGATCTCGTGGGATGCGGCTAAATAGCCGCCGACAGAGGGTATAGCCTTGGAGAGAGTGCCCATCTTCAAGTCGATCACGCCAGGCATGTCGAAGTGCTCCTCGATTCCGTGCCCTGTAGCGCCCAAAGATCCGATGGAGTGCGCCTCGTCCACCATCAGTCTCGCGCCGTACTTCCGGCAAAGCTCTACCGTTCTCGGCAGATCCATCAGATCGCCGTCCATCGAAAAGACGGAGTCAGCCACCACGAGGATCGTGTTGTACGCGCCTTTGGCCTCGGCGAGCAGCTTCTCAAGATGGCCCATATCGTTGTGGCGATAAGTTTTCCATTTGGCGCCCGAAAGCAAAGCGCCGTCAACTATCGAAGCGTGATCGAGCTTGTCCATGAGCACAAGGTCTCCGGGACCGGTCAAGCCGGTGATGATCGCGATATTGGTTGAGTAGCCGCTGGAGTAGACGCAAGCATCTTCTCGGCCGGTGAACCTGGCGATTCTGGCTTCGAGTTGCTCGTGCAGTTCCATGGTGCCGGTAAGCAACCTGACTCCGCCGGCGCCGGTACCATACTCCCCTATCGCTTCCTTGGCCGCAGCATCGATTTTCGGATGTCCGATCAGCCCGAGATAGCTGTAGGAGGCCAGCATCACATACTCACGGCCATCGGAGGTCTGAACACGATTATTGGTTGGGCCTGAGATTGCCTTCAGGTAGAAATAGCGATTGGCGCTTTTTAGTGAGTCGCGACGCTCAATAAGGGCGGCCACTCGCGCCGAAATTCCATCATCGATTGATACCTTACGTTCGACAGTGTTTACTCGCATGGAATACCCCTTGCTCGAAAGGTCGAACCATTACTTGCATGTACACAAAGTTGTGTACATCATAGCAGACCTTTGCGAGGCGGGCTCACTCTTCCACAAGACCCATGCCATGCCACTCATCGCGCGCTTCACGCCCCATCAAAGAGCGTGCTGCGTCGTTTAGGGTGCCTCCCTGATGCAAGATGGCACGTACCTGACGAGTTATCGGTAGCTCTATCCCCTCTCGAGTCGCAATCTCATCAACCGTCACACAGCTAAAAGCACCCTCTGCAACCATATGCGTTTGGGCCGTGAACGACTCCACCGAGCCCCCTTTTGCCACATGCTCCCCCAACGCACGATTGCGGCTGTGCCTTGACGTGCATGTCGCGATCAAGTCGCCGATCCCGGCAAGTCCCATGTATGTAAGCGGATTCGCGCCGAGCCTGCCGCCTAATCTAGCCATCTCAGCGAGGCCGCGAGTCATCAGTGTCGCCTTCGTGTTGTCGCCATATCCAAGACCATCTGACATACCCGCCGCGATCGCTATGACATTTTTCGAGGCTCCGCACAACTCAACTCCAGTGACATCGGGATTTGTGTAGACCCTAAACACCGAGGTCATGAAGATTTCCTGGAAGTAGCGCGCGACCGAGTCCGCATATGCGGCGACAACGGTAGCCGAAGGAATGCCCTTGCTGACTTCCTCGGCATGGTTTGGTCCCGACAGGGCGGCGAAACGATTGCGATTACCCATAACGTCTGCTAGCACCTCGGTCATGAGCATCAACGTTGATTCTTCTATCCCCTTGGACAAAACGATAACGGGCATGCTTTGCGGGACATGTGGAGTCATCCGCTCAGCGACGGATCGCATGGCGACACTGGGGGTCACGACAACGGCAGCATCAACCCCGAAAAGCGCTTTCTCCATGTCAGAAGTAGCGCTTACGGATGAGCCGAGCTCGACACCGGTCAGATAGACCGGATTGCGCCCGGTCGAGTTTATCGCCTCAGCGATTTCGACCTCACGGGTCCAAAGCGACACGCGATAGCCTTTGCAGGCAAGCAGCCAACTTACAGCCGTGCCCCAGGAGCCTCCTCCGATAACGGCGATGTTCATCACTGCCCCCTGTCTTCGCTTTCGTCCACTTTCACTTCGGCAGGCTCGACCTCGGCTGATGCGGAAAGCAGCGTGCTTTTATCGAATATCTTACTCTCCTGGCCTTTCATGATGCGTTTAATATTCATCCTGTGGCGCCAGATAACAAGCGCTGCGGTAATAAGAGCCAGTACGAATATGGCTGGGCGATCAGGGTAAATCAACAGAGATAAAGCCGGATAGATGGTAGCGATGATAATCGAGCCGAGAGAAACCATCTTGCTTGCCGCGACAACTCCGATAAACACCACAAGCATGACAAGCCACGCCAACGGCGTGATGATCAACAGTGCGCCAGATGCGGTGGCCACACCTTTGCCGCCCCTGAAGCGTATGAATGGAGAGTAGGAGTGCCCTAGCACCGCCATAATCGCGCCAATAATATAAGTGACATCTTGCATAATCTCACCCGGCGGATGGGGACTCAAAAAGGAAGCGGCCGAGACGGCCAGCGCACCCTTACCGGCATCAAGCAGGAATACCGCAAGCCCCGCCTTCCAGCCCAAAACGCGAAAGACGTTCGTGGCCCCAAGATTTCCGGAGCCGTGCTGGCGAATATCCGTTCGGTAAAACACCTTTCCGACCAAAAGCGCGAACGGAACGCCGCCGACAAGGTATGAGACAGCCGAAATTATTGCGAACGGAATAAAATCCATCGATGTCAACTCTTCGGTTTGAACTTGATAGTGACAGGCGTACCTGAGAGCTCGAACCTTTCCCTCAGCCGATTCTCGACATATCGCTTGAAGGATTCATCCGCCAACTTGGGATGGTTCGCAAAGAAGGTGAATCCTGGCGGCGCGACATGCGTTTGCGTCACATAGTGAACTCTTAGCGCGACCCCTCCTTTGCTTACCGTATGCCCAAAATCACGCATCTCGGAAAGCAGGCGATTGAGGCTGCTCGTTGAGATCTCTCGGGTATATGAGGCATAGACCTTGTCGATCTCCGTAAATATCCGGTGAACCTTGGCGCCAGTGAGCGCGCTGATGCGAATGTAAGGCGCGTAGCTGACGAAACCCAGTTTCTCCTTGACCCCGAAAATAATCTCATCACGCTCTTCGTCGTCGGCCAGAAGGTCCCATTTATTGAGGAGAATCACCAGCGCGGTGCCCCGCTCCTCGGCGAATCGCGCGATACGCTGATCGCCATCGGTCACCCCGATGGTCGAATCGATCACCAGCAGCGCAACAGACGCCCTGTCTATCGCCCGCATGGCGCGAACGAATCCGTAGTACTCGACATCCTGGTCTATCTGTGACTTCCTGCGAATGCCTGCCGTGTCCACAAACCGATAACTCTTCCCATCGCGCTCAAGAAGAATGTCGAGCGCATCGCGGGTAGTGCCGGCTACATCGCTGACAATGGCACGGTCCCTACCAGCCAACTTGTTGAGCAGCGAGGATTTGCCCGCATTTGGGCGGCCAATAATGGCGACGTTGATCGCGCCGGAGTCGTCATCTTCGACTGCTTCCGGAAGCGCCTCGACGATAGCGTCAAGCAAATCGCCGGTTCCGTGACCGTGGGTCGCCGAAACCGCCCATGGCTGACCGAGCCCCAGGCCCCAAAATAAGTGCGCTTCGTCGGATCTGTCTGGAGTGTCCATCTTGTTGACCGCAAGAAATATCGGCTTGCCGGCCTTTTTCAGAAGCCGAGCAACACTCTCGTCGCCCTCCAATACTCCGACCTGCCCATCGACAAGCACCACAATGACGTCTGCCTCCTGCGCAGCCACAAGTGCCTGAGTGCGAATAGACTCCGCGAACGGATCGTCCTTGGCGGTCTCGATACCGCCGGTGTCGATCAGCAAAAAGTCCTTGCCGTTCCAATCCGCTCGATAATACGAGCGATCACGCGTGACCCCTCGCATCTCGTGCACGATCGCGTCGTTTACCTGAGCTATTCGGTTGACGAAGGTGGATTTGCCCACATTGGGGCGCCCTACAACCGCAACTATCGGTAAAGCCATAGTGAGATCACCAAATATCCTGTAAGCCGAGTGAACCTGTCTGCCGGTATATCGGCGCCACTAAATCAACGCCGGTAGAAGATCAGAATACCATTTATGGAGAGATAACCTTCTTTTCTCGGCGCTAGAGTTTGGTTGGCTTGGGGCACTACCGGATACCAAGCGCCAGGGCTTCCAGCAGTCCCTGTGAATCCGACGAGACAAACGCTACCCGTTTGTCGCCAAGCGATTCGAGATCATCGGCGGTAAAGCCGTCGAGCGTCACTCCGCCGGAGTTGAATATGATCTTCGGTACGATATAGACGCTCTCTCCTCCAGGGTTGTCCGCGGCGATTACATCGACTATATCGCGGCCGGTCAGGAGCCCAGTGACCTTGACGTTGCCGCCAAAAAACCTGTTCGCAACTCCAAGCACACGCACTTTTTGGCCTGCGCCTGCACTCTCAAAAGCGTCAGCCAGGATACCCGCTGCCATCTCCCCGGATACGATGCTGATAGAGTTGCGCTTAGGTAGAAGCGCAAGGGATTCGGTTATCCTGTCACGAGCAGCCTCGAAATCATCGACAAATGCTCGGGCGATACCGATTCCATTTTCGTACTGCGGAAAATCATCGTAAAAAAAGGCTTCGGGAAGGGGCGCCAAGGCGTTCAAATAGAACTCATCGGCGAGATACACCCAGGTCATCTTGTCGCGCATCCTTCTCACGTGTTGTCTTGGTGCGACCTGCGAAATGACACGGGCGGCATCGAGCGGATCCTCGAATGAGCGACTAAAGCGGCTTTGATGCGCCGTATAACCAAGAGGCACAATCCCGACGGAGACAACTCCATCCAGGCGCTCAAGCCAGTCAAGCGTCTGCTCAAGATGGGTGCCATCGTTCTCGCCAGGAACGAGCACTATCTGAATGTGCATCTCAATACCAGCGGCTAGCAACTTCTCGACCCGCTCAAGTGCGCGATCACAAGGCGTACGGACGATCCTTTCCCGCACTGCAGCGTCAGCGGAGTGCAAGGAAACGTAGAGCGGTGAAAGTTGCTGTTCGATGATTCGCTCGACGTCAAGCTCGGTCAGGTTCGTCAGCGTCACAAAGTTGCCGTACAAAAACGAAAGGCGGTAGTCATCATCCCGGACGTAAAGAGAGTCACGTAACCCGGCGGGAAGCTGGCTTATGAAGCAAAACACGCAGTCGTTTTGGCAGGTGCGCACCCTATCGAATATCGCCGAGGAAAACTCGATTCCCCAGCCAGTCCCCGGCGGGCGTGAAATATTCACGAGCCGCGAGGAGTGATCCTTGCCACTTAGCGTCAAGACCATCTCGTCGTCGGCGCTAAGCCACTGCCAATCCAGGATATCTGAAACCGGCTGGCCATCGACGGCCTCAACGAGTTCGCCTTCCTTGATGCCGGCCACATCGGCTGGCGACCCGGGCTCGATACAAGCTATCTCTGCTTTCGCACTTCGCCCCACGGGGCTTACCCTAAAGACTCGATAGCGGCCACGACCCCGCGCATCTGCTTGTCTGGAGTCGACGCCCCGGCGGTGACACCGACGGTGCGCGCTGATTCAAACCACTTTTTATCGATCTCATCGGCGGTTTCAATATGGTAGGTATTCGGATTTACCGCCGTGCTAATTTCGGTAAGGCGGGTGGTGTTGCCGGAGTTATGTCCTCCAACCACGATCATCACATCGACTTTTGCCGCCAACTCCTCGGCGGCGCGTTGCCGCTTTGCCGTTGCCGAGCAAATCGTGTTGATAACCCGGATCTCACGAGTCCTGGGAATGATGGATTCGATAACCTCGCACAGCCTTGCAGCCGATTGGGTGGTCTGCACCACTACACCTATTTTGCGTGAAGGCAGATGCTCGGGAAGCTCACAGGCCCGCTCGACTACCAACGCATCTCCGCCGGCATACGCCATGATACCGGCCACTTCAGGATGATCGGCCTCGCCTACGATGATCACCGAGTAACCCTCGGAATTCAGGCTCCTTGCCGCCTCGTGCACCTTGCTAACATGAGGGCAGGTAGCGTCGATGACATGCAATCCCTTGGCCTGCGAGGCCTGAATGATCGCGGGATCCACGCCGTGCGAGCGGATGATCAATATCCCACTGTCAACACAATCGGGCGTGTCAGCCGCAACCACCCCGGCTTCCTGTAATTCGCTGACCGCCTGTGGATTATGGATCAAGGGCCCGAGCGTATGCACCGGAAGTCCCTTCGATACAGCCTGTTCAGCGAGTTGCAGTGCCCTCTCGACTCCATAACAAACGCCTGCAAAGCGGGCAATCTCGACTTTCATCTCAATCTCTCCTGCCTGTCCTGTGCGCAGAGGCGTTGCTGATCTCCTCGGCGATGCGCGACATAAGCATAGCGGTCATGACCTCGATGCGCTCCTTGCGATCGGTCACCGCAATTTCACTAGGGTCAATGGGCTGTCCGTAAGAGATCGTAAGTCTGGGAAACCGAATCAGTCGAGCGCCTGGCGGCTTGATCAGCTCTGTTCCCGCAATCCCGACAGGCACAATGGGCGCTTCTGTCCGCAGGGCCAGAAATGCAGCGCCTTGCTGCGGGTTGGCCGTGCCTTCAATATTACGCGTCCCTTCGGGAAATATCCCGATTGGATCCCCTCTTTTCAGTAGGGTCTCGGCGATTTTGAGTGCGTTTCGGTCAGCGGCCTGCCGCTGGACAGGAAAGGCCCATAGGCGCGAAAGACCCCAGCCGAGGATCGGATTTTTCCATAAACCCGAGTGAGCCATGAAGTGCACCGGCTTCGGGGAAACGCACCAGAGCACCATTGGATCAGCGTAAGATATGTGGTTGCCGGCCAAAATATACGGCCCTTCAGGAATCCGGTCGGCGCCGATGACGCGCACCCGGAAAAGGAGCCGAAACACCCACGCCGGGATGATCCTGACGAAGCGAGCCAGAAGAAAGTTCCCAGTTGGCCGCAGTGGATCGACAGTTGACATCATCAAGCCTTCGCTAACGCGACAATTCTGTCGACGACCTCATCGATGGAGACACCGGTGGTATCGATTACATGCGCATCGGATGCGATTGTCAGCGGACCCACCTGCCGAGTGGCGTCCGCCTCATCACGGGCGTTCATGCTTTCGCTTACAGCCGCCGAGCTGACCTGCTCTCCTCGGCCGGTAAACTCGGTATAACGGCGCTTCGCTCGCTCGGAAGCCGATGCCGTGAGATAAACTTTGAGCTTCGCGTCGGGAAAGATAACAGTACCTGTGTCGCGTCCTTCAGCGACAAGGCTTTCACCCGACTCGCCGAATACCTTTTGCTTGGCGAGCATGGCGGTGCGCACAGATGGCAACTTCGATACCTGTGAGACCGCATCATCGACGGCTGCGGTGCGTATCAAAGCGGTGACGTCCTCGCCATCGAGAAGTACTTGCTGCGAGAGAATCGCGCCAGTGTTCCTGCCCTCTGGCGAGAGCACAGAAAACTCGATTTCAGCTGATTTTGCGAGCCTGCCTACGGCTTCGTCGTCATCGAGGGCTATGCCTGCTCGAAGAGCCAAAAGCGCCACGCACCTGTACATGGCGCCTGTATCGAGATAGCGAAACCCAAGCCGCCTTGCCAAAATCTTTGCGACGGTGGATTTTCCCGAGCCGGCGGGACCGTCAATTGCGATCAGCAAAGGTAGCTCCATCTTTGTCACCACGCACCTAGCGAGGCCATATCGTCGGCAAACCCCGGGTAGGAAACACTTACTGCTTCAAACCTGTCGATCTCTATATGCTCCGCAGCCGCCAGCCCGGCAACCGCCCACACCATCGCGAGTCGATGATCCCCAAGGGAGTCGAGAGAGGCAGAGGCGAAGCCTGCGCGGTGGCCTGGCAGATCGGAGATTCCATCGACCTCAAGCGTACTCTCCGAGGCCCGGGCGTTTACTCCAAGCGCGACCATTCCGTCATAGATAGCCTGGAGACGATCGCTCTCCTTCACGCGAAGTTCGCCGACACCCTCAAAACGAGTTGTCCCTGCGGCGGTCGCGGCTATAAGTGCAAGCACCGGGATCTCGTCAACCAGCGCGGGAACCTCCTCGGCGGTTACAACCGTCGGATTCAGCCGAGAAGTGAATTGTGCGACGATTGAGCCTACCGGTTCGCCGCCTTGGAGGCCATCCTCGACGTTGACCTCGATGTCCGCGCCCATTCGCTCCAGGACGCGCAAAAATCCGATCCGGGTCGGATTCAGGCAAACATCGTGGATAACGACCTTGCTGCCAGGGACAACAAGCGCTGCGGCGACGATAAAGGCAGCCGAAGAAGGATCGGCCGGAACCGAGAGATCGGATGCTCGCAGCAAGACCGGTCCCTCGACCCAAGCCCGAAGCTTCTCGGGATCACGTCCCACCCTCACACCGAAGGACTCCAGCATTCTTTCGGTATGATCGCGGCTCGGCGCTGGCTCGATGACCACGGTTTTTCCTTTGGCGTTGAGCCCGGCGAGTAGCACCGCGCTTTTTACCTGCGCGCTTGAAACAGGTGTGGCGTATTCGATTGGCTTTAGGGTCCCGCCCGTCACGACCATGGGGAGACGGTCTTGCGTGGCTTGAAAGATGGCGCCCATCATCGTCAGAGGATCGGTGACCCTTCGCATCGGACGTCTGGATAGAGACTCATCGCCAGAGAGTGTAACGCTGATAGGCCATGGCGCGATGATCCCACATATCAATCGAGCGGTAGTTCCACTGTTCCCGCAGTCGATCACAGACGCAACCGGCACAGGCCCTCTCGCACCCCAACCAACGACCTCGACTGTCAGTCCTGACTGATCTTCAGAGAGAACGCGAACTTCGGCGCCGAGCGCCCGTACGGCAGCCATCGTCGAGTGAACGTCTTCGCTATTGAGCACCCCGGTGATCCGGGAGACGCCTTCGGCCATGGCGGCGAACATAACGGATCTGTGCGAGAGAGACTTATCACTCGGGACACGAATCTCGCCTTTTATCGGTTGTGCTGAACGCGATACTCGAAATTTCACTGCAAAATCACTCCAGAGGCTCAATGGGCCTGAACAACGGATCATATCCGCAAGAAACAAGCTCCCTGAAAAGCCTGTCGAAATCACCTTCATCGGTAAGGGCGAGCACAAGCAGCGCCGTGTCCTCGGAGATGTGATCTATCTCGATCGCTTCGATGTTACATCCAGCCCGCCCGACCGCCGCTGTTACCTCACTGATGACGCCTGGTTTGTCCACCATCGGAATTATGACTTCGGTTAGACGTTCTGTAGCAGGAACCCACTGAGCCGGAAGTGCGCGCCGGACATCGGCTGCGTGCGCGAGCCATGCGCGTAGCGCTTCACCATCACGAGCTCGAACTTTGCCGGCGAAATCCGAGAGAACCGCTATGAGCTCATCGACCCCAGCGGCGATGGCGTCCGCATTGTCCAGACAGATGCCCGTCCAAAGATCGGGACTACCAGCGGCAATGCGGGTTGTATCCTTGAAGCCGCCAGCAGCAAGACGCAGCAGCTCATCGCCCTCACCTGCATGAATTTTGGCGAGATCGACGAGTGCGGATGCGGTTACGTGGGGAACGTGACTAATGATAGCTACCGCGCTGTCGTGCTCGTTGGCATCGACAGATAGAACCCGCGCGCCCAAAGAGCCAACGAATGCGTGCAACTTCCGAAAGGCCTCGGCGTTGGTCTCACGTGTTGGGGTAAGCACATAGTACGCACCCTTGAAGAGGTCGGGTCGGGCCGCGGTCACACCGCTGACCTCCGATCCCGCCATCGGATGACCGCCGACAAAAGCGCCGGGATCCTTCAGGTGTCGCTGCGCGGCCTCCAGCACCTTGCGCTTTGTCGATGCTACATCGGTTATGACGCCCTCGAACCCGGATGCCCCTAAAACCTGAAACCACTCCTCGGCAGATGATGCGGGAGTCGCCAGCAAAACCAGATCACAGGCAAGACCGCTGGCACTATCGGCGCCAAGCCAGGAGTTGACTACCGAGTCTGCAGGGGTGGCTCCTTCATCGATCAGGTTGTGTTCGAGCGCGAACTCCAACGAAGCGACGTCCATATCGATACCGACTATATACTGACGCGGATCGAGCCGTTTTGCGGCAGAGGCAATCGAGCCGCCGATAAGCCCCACGCCGATTATGCAGATTCTAGGAAACTCCAACTTCCCGCCCATCTATACATTTCCGCCGAGACGAACGCTTGCGTTCCCAAAAGCTTCAATTACTGCATCGGTATCTTCCGGTGAGGCTACCGTTACCCTCAAAGCAGGGGTATCACCGAAATCTCTGACGATAATACCCTCTCCGAGCAAAGCCTCAAAAAGCTCTTTGGGCCGATCGCACTTCAGATAAACGAAATTTGCCTGCGAAGCGGCGTACTCGAATCCCAGCTCATCAAAAGCTTCACAGAGCCGCGTCCTACACTCGGCGTTTTCCCGTGTCCGTCTGTCGATCTCATCGTAAGCCATCATGGAGTAGTATGCCGCTATCTGCCCCAACATGTTCGTATTGAACGGCTCCCGAAGTTTATCGACTGCGACTCGCACAGGCTCGGGAAGCACACCATAGCCGATGCGAAGCCCGGCTAGCGAATATATCTTGGAGAATGTCCGAAGAACGCATAGGGGACGCGATCCGTCAAAGTACTCCAATGCGTCTGGAAAGTGCTCATCGGTTACAAACTCGAAGTATGCTTCATCTGCGACAACAAGAACGTGCTCGGGGACCTCGCTCAAAAATCGCTCGAACGCCAGTCGGTGGTAGATGGTGCCCGTCGGATTATTTGGATTGCACAGAAAGACGATTCTCGTACGTTCGGTTATGGCCTGAAGCATCCTGTCTAAATCGTGAGTGTCCGTCTCACTCAAGGGCACTCTTACGGCGGTAGCGCCAAACATCTGAGCAACCATCGGGTAGACCACAAAGCTCGGCCAGGAGAACACAACCTCATCACCTGGGCGCAAGACCGCCTGAGCTATGAGGCGAATCAACTCGTTGGAGCCAGCGCCGACAGCAACATTGGCGTGATCGACGTCCAGCCACTTGGCGATGCGTCGCTTTAGCGCTCGGGCTGAGCCGTCGGGATAGCGGTTCACTCTAGAAGAGAGCGCGGCTATTGCGCGCAGGGCCTCGGGTACAGGTCCGGCGTGATACTCGTTGCTCGATACCTTGATGAAATCGTCTCGGCCAAAGCGCTTCCTTAGCTCCGATGCCCTAAGACCCGGAGTGTAAGGAGTCATGTCATCAAGCTCTTTGCGAATGAGCGCACTGTAATCCACAGATCCTCCGATCAAAGGCCTGAAGTCTTCTTTCACCAGCTCAGCCATATCGCGGCAATCACCAGACAGATCATCTCGGTGACTAGAGAGCTGGCGTTAGTGACTTCGCGCGTCACGCCGCGAAAGCGCTCAGCAAGTTGATGAGGCACCGTCAAGGCTATGAAAAGCCCCGCCGCCGCCCACATCAAGCCTGAGCGGTCATAAAAGTGAAACATTCCGTAGCCGAGAGCGACAACTGCGAGGGCGAAGATCAGCAAACCTATTGCGTTCGGGCGGCCGATAAGCCCGGAAAATCGCTCTTGCGGGCTCGCAATGGCGCCAAGCCAACTCCCGAACATCGCCGAGAAACGACCCAGCATGGGTACGGCTGCCAGCAGGAGAATGGCTTGTCCGCTTACCAATATCAGCGAAATTGAGCCGATGCAAACAAACGTTGCCAGAGCCACAGCGGCAGCGCCTTTAGTTCCGATAGAATCGGCGACAAGTCGCTCTACCCTTAGAACCGGAGTACCCCCACCCCACCAGGCATCAGCCACTGCGGCGAGACCGGAAAAGTGGATCAGCCTAGAGAGTAGATGCTGAAGCGCAACAAGAAGTGCAGCGAAGAGTACGGCCCCGCGAGCCAGCAACTCCCCTTGCCCGCTATCAGCGTTCACAGCACCTATAGCCACGAGCGGAGCAACGGTCGCTACGCCGAGAAGTGCGCCCACCCAGGGAAACCATGGGGTTATAGCTGGAGTCGGTGCAGTTTTTGCCTTTGGGCCTGGGATGATGGTAAGCAACGCGAGTGCTTCATGGATATCGCTTATCGGCCTCATCGGCGTTTTCTGTAGCTGGCTCAACTGTCATCTCCAATCCTGAGCAAACTCTCGATCTCCGCATCGGTCAGATGGCGCCAATGCCCACTTGCAAGATCCCCTAGCGACAGCGGGCCAAAAGATACCCTGTGCAAGAGCAATACCGGGTTCGATATCGCAGCAAACATGCGCCTTACCTGCCGCTTTCTACCCTCTGTGATCGTCAGATGCACGAGGGTCTTGTCTTTCGCCTCATCGAGCAACACGGTCTTAGCGGGTAAAGTAAGTCCATCGTCGAGCTCGATACCTTCGGTGAGCTTGCGCACCTGATCATCGGTAACAGGGTACTTTACCCTAACTTCATACACCTTCTGAACATGATACTTCGGATGAAGCAATCTGAATCCCAATTCCCCATTGTTTGTAAAGAGCAACGCTCCGGTTGTCTCCTTATCCAGCCGCCCAACCGGAAAAAGTCCAGCAAAGTCATCGGGAACAAGATCGCTTACCGTAGGCCGGTCGAACGGATCGCCCATCGAAGTGATATAACCAGCGGGCTTATTCAGCATGATGTACACAAAGCTCTCATCGCGTGAGACAGCGCGGCCATCGACCTCAACGAGATCGACCGCGGGGTCTATCCGCTCTGCCAGACCCGTGACAACGACGCCGTTTACGCTCACCCTCCCTGAAGCGATCAGCTTTTCGCTGGCTCGGCGAGAAGCTACCCCGCAGCGCGCCAGGAACTTCTGCAGTCTCATCACTCGGATTCCGCCGAACCCTCCCGATCCTCGAGCGCAAGCTCATCTAGCGATGAGCCATCGAGCGCACCCAAGCGCTCTCTGATGGCACGCTCGGTTCTGGGATCCGGGGCGAACTCTTCGAGCGGAGGCAGATCATCGAGGCTTTTTAGCCCAAACTTCTCCAGAAACGAGCGGGTCGTCCCGTAGAGAATCGCGTTGTTGTGGTTTTTGTCGCGTCCCGTCTCGCGAACGAGGCCCTTGTCTACCAGGGAGCTGATGACGCCTTCGGAGTTAACGCCGCGCACAGCGTTGACCCCAGCTCTTGTGACCGGCTGGTGGTACGCGATAACCGCGAGAGCCTCAAGTGCGGCCTGCGTGATTCGCCTGGTGTCCCATGAGAGTATGTAGCTCTCGATCTGTTCGTGATACGCCGGGTGTGTGTAGAGGCGCCATCCGCCGGCAGCCTCTCTTAGCTGGAAACCTCGCTCCTCGGCAAGATACTCCGCTTGCAGTTCGCTTAGCGCCGAGGCGACAACCGCCTCTTCTGCCTCAAGAGCCCGCGCAAGATGCGCGATGCTGACCGGCTCATCGCTAACGAACAACAGGGCCTCGAGTGCACCCTTCAAGTGTGTCCGGCTACTGGCGCTCATAGTTCCTCCTCCAACCAAAAAGGCGATTCAGCCGCCTCCTTGTCGATCAACTCAATTATGATGTCGCCGAAAAGGTCGTCCTGCCGAACACTGGCGATACCTCGCTTGTATAGCTCCAGCACCGCGAGAAACCCTGCGACTAACACCTCCGGGGTCACAGCTGAGCCTTCATACATCCGGCTGAAGCGTACTATTTTCTCCCTCACAAGTCGCGATGCAAGATCACGACAGTGCGCTTCGAGTGAGATCGGCTTGGTGGCGACATGATCGGCGGCCAAAAGGAATGTTCGCCTCCGAGATACCAGATCCGCACAGATAACAGCAAGCGTATGGAGGGTGACTCCGCCGAGATAGTCCGGCGTCAAATTGACAAACGGGGTCTCGATTCCCGCATTGCGCGGATGCGTCCTTGCCGAGGACTCCATCCGAGCGCCCAGCTCCAGTGCGACGTTCTTGAACTGCTGATACGCCAACAATCTGGCGACAAGAAGATCTCGCGCTTCGTCAATGGGAAGGTCATCGAGCTCATCGCCTACAAGAAAAGGCATCTCCTTTGGAGCCAGTGATGAAGCTTTGATCTCCAGTAGAGTCGCGGCAACCAACAGAAAGTCACTGGCGACATCGAGATCAAGATCGTTCATTCGATCGACGTAGTGAAGATACTGGTCGGTGATCTCTACGATGGAGATCGCGTTGATATCAAGCCTCTGGCGTGAGACCAGGTGCAAGAGCAGATCGAAGGGACCTTCGAAAACCGATGTTTTTACCTTGTAAGCCAACGGTTCAACTGTCCTTATGTAGTGTCTATCGCCAGATTGCGCCTGCAGTGCTGAAGGACCTCTTCGGCCAGGGGTAACACCCTCTTCGCGCCCGCATCGAGCACCTGCCATGCGAAGTCCGGTGTCGCGCTCAAAGCCGCACGCCTCTCTCGGAACTCGGCAAGATAATCGATGAGGTCATCGGCGAACTTCTTCTTGTGAGCGACACATCCGCAACGAGCGGCTCGGCAACAGACGTCCCACTCAGCGATCTCTTCGTCGCTTGCAATCAGCTTATGGATCTGGTGGAGAGGACAGATATCCGGATCTCCAGGATCGGTTTTGAGCTTGCGGGCGGGATCGGTGATCATCGACATGACTTTGGCGCGAATCTCATCTGGGGTATCGGCTATATAGATGGCGTTGCCGTACGATTTCGACATCTTGCGACCATCGGTACCCGGAACTCGCGCCCCTTGAGTCGCAAGAACCGCCTGGGGCTCCCTGAGATAGTCGCCGTACGCATTGTTGAAGCGACGGACGATCTCGCGAGTGAGCTCCAAGTGCGGGAGCTGGTCTTCTCCAACTGGAACGACATCCGATCGCACGATTGCGATGTCGGCGGCTTGCAGCAGTGGGTAGAGGAAGAATCCTACATTTCCGAGATCCTTGTCGACGACCTGCTCGCGTTGTTCCTTGTAGCTGGGGACTCTTTCCAGCCATGACATCGGGGTGACCATGGTGAAGTACATCATGAGCTCAGCCACTTGAGGCACGTCGGACTGCCTGTAGATTGTGCACTTCTCGGGATCCAATCCAGCGGCACACCAATCGAGCACCATCTCCTCGCTAAAAGAGCGTATTTGGCTGGTGTCCGACCATTCGCTTGTGAGGGCGTGCCAATCGGCGATGAAGTAGTATGCGTCGTAATCATGCTGAAGTTGAAGCATGTTGCCAAGATTGCCGAACCAGTGGCCCAGATGGAGCTTTCCGGTAGGCCGGTATCCGGTAAGTGCCCGTTTTCTGATCATCTTCTGACAGCTTTCCTTATCACGCGGTGACGGATGGGATTTCGAATGCGATTGTACCTGACCGGCGAGCTATGCTAGCCGATGCCTGCGAAAAGATTCAGCAGCGGCGTTACCGTCAAGCCAAAATACCAACCTAGCGGATTAAGCCCTGTGAGTTGCGGCAAAAGGAACACCGCAGCGATGAGGATCACCAGTCCGTACTGCTCTGCCTGGTGGTATATGCGCATCTTGCGATCGTCAAGGAAAAGCGGGATGATCCGCGATCCATCGAGTGGCGGCAACGGTATCAAGTTGAAGAACATCAACACCAGGTTCAAAAGGGCAAACCTCAATAGTATATAGCCGAGAATAGCCGCAGCGATTCCCTCGCCCATGAAGGCAGTCGCCCGAAACGCCAACCCCGCAGCGAGTGCCATCATGAGGTTCGTTGCTGGCCCGGCTATGCCAGTCAAAAACATGCCGACGCGCTGGTTGGCAAAGGCCGCTGTATTGACCGGTACCGGCTTGGCGTAACCGAACGCCATCTGGCCGCCGCTTCCGACAAGAAGTATCAGTGGTAGCAAGAGCGTTCCAAACGGATCGACATGACGTATCGGATTGAGAGAGAGTCTCCCTTGATTTTTAGCGGTACTGTCGCCGAGGAGGTAGGCCACATAGCCGTGCGCTACCTCGTGAAAGACAATTGCCGGAATCATGAGTAGCACGCCGATCGCTATACTAATGATCAACTCGGTCGACACAGATTCTCCTCACATTTTTCTGCTTTACGCTGATGTTTTGCGATAAGGCGACCCAACGACGCCAGCTCCTGCTCTCTGCCAACGGCGCGGCCATCGAGCCTGATGTCGAGAGCCTCGGCAAGTATAGCGGAATATGCCGGTCCGGGAGTTAGTCCCGCTGCAGTCAGGTCGTCACCGGTCACAGCGCATCTAATGCGGGAGAGCTCCTGGATGTATCTTTCCACACGAGGTCTGGCCTTCTCATCCGCCATCGACCACAGCCAGACGAGGGCCTCATCCGGTATTGGCTTGAGCAGATGGTACAACCTGCTATCACGCATCTTGCGGTTGTTGCTCAGGGCCTTCAACAAGGATGGCCCTTTATCCGCCACCGCGATGGCCGCCTGCGAATACTCACGGCCAAAGCGCAGGTGCTTGAGCCATCGCTCGGCAATAGGCCTTTTTGCGCCATGAAGTAAAGACGCGATCAGAACGACTCTACGCCGAGGAGTACGGGCAAACCACTGTGCGATCTCAAAGTAGGCCCGCTCGGTTGCCTGAAGTGACCTGATGACGCTTGAGGGATCTGCATGCGCATAGAAGAGCACGCCCAATGCCCCGAGCTCAAGCAATCGCTCAAATACCGCGGAGGGCGACTCCTCGTCGATGATGTCGAGCATCTCCTCGCGAATCCGGGCGCCGGAAACCTCCTTGAGTAGATTCATCCCAACGGCTCTTTGCGCCGATTCTTCGCTCGTCGGCTCGAGCCGAAAACCGAATTTCTTCTCAAAGCGCGCCGCGCGCAGTATTCTCGTCGGGTCCTCGATAAACGAAAGAGTGTGCAAAGCCCGAAGGCTCTGTCGCTCCAGATCCTTGAGCCCTCCAAAAGGATCGGCTATCTGACCGAAGCATTCAGGGTTTATGCAAACCGCCATCGCGTTGATCGAAAAATCCCTGCGGAAAAGGTCCTGTCGCAAGGAAGAACGCTCCACTGTCGGAAGTGCGCCGGGACGTGTGTAGTACTCGGTGCGGGCGCTTGTCACATCGATATGAAGCGTCCTTGACATGATGAGAATCGCGGTCCCAAAACGTCTGTGTATCTTGACCCTGACCCCAAATCGCTTCGCTGCGGCGAGCGCAAAATCGACGCCGTCGCCCTCGATTACAACATCTATATCCAGATTTGGACGTCCGAGCAAGATATCTCTGACAAAACCGCCGACAACGTGTGCGCGAACGTTGCGTTCCTCGGCAAACATCCCTATCTCTTGCAGTATCTGGCCAGCTTTAGGTGGCAGGAGAGACTCGACGCCAAATAGGAACTGCGTTTTGCGTCTCTCCCGGATCCCCGGAGCTTTTCTGTCAAGATATTCATCGCCGTGTTGTGCGCGAAGAAGGTCTTTTCGTGTGACGATCCCGATAAGCTCGTCGCCTTTTACGACCGGTAATCGGCCGATACCGGCGGTCGCCAGCAATCGCTCGAGCTCGGAAAGATCGGTGTCGGGAGAGACAGAGAGAACCTCGCGAGCCATGAACCCGCGAACAGGGGCGTGATCAAGAGTGTGGCGGTGCGCCTTGTCGTAATCCTTGCGGGTCACAAGGCCAACTATCCGGGAGTCCGCCACAACTGGCAATCCACCGTGCCCCCAGCGCATCATGAGCGCTCCGGCCGCTCTCATCGATTCGTCCGGGCCGATAACCCTTACCGGCGAAGACATGATGTCCGATGCCCTAAGCGGCGGTCTGACCTCAGCTTCCAATGCCTGGCGAATATCGCTTAGCAGCGAATCAAGAGAGTCCCCGCGAAAAGCGGCTGAGGCGGCCTGCGGATGCCCTCCTCCCCCGATTCGAGCCATGACAGCCCCGACATCAATCTCCGGCATCCTGGAGCGCGCGACGACCTGGGTTCTCTCGGGCATTTCAATGATCGCTATCGCGACGCGGTGACCCATGTCCTCGGTGATATAGTGCGTAAGCACGCTCGCGCTGTCGACGTATCTGTCTGTGCTTGCCCAGCTAACGACGATCGACTGGCCATTGATCTGCCAGACCTGAAGTGATGCGATGAGCATGTCGAGTAACTCACGCTGCGAAGCGTCGAGTGTGCGGGAGAGAAACTGATTTACAACCTCAAGATCGGCGCCTGCCTCCATCAAAAACGTGGCAGCCTGCGCATCATACGCTGTCGCTCCGGGGTACGTCAGGGATCCTGTGTCCTCATGAATACCGAGAAGCAACAGGCTCGCCTCCAGTGGCGTGAGTTGAATTCCGCGTGTGTGTATCTCGTGCACCAGGATAGATGTCGTCGCGCCGACCTGCATCGAGCGATCATCTGTAACCGCAAGATCGCCTTGAGCTGGTGGATGGTGATCATAGATGATGATCTCGACGTCGGCGCGTCTGGCGACCTCACTGAGCTCACCGATCCTACCAGGATCGCGAGTATCCACAATGATCATCCGCGTAATCGCGTCTAAATCGAGCCCTTTCAAGTCGACAAGGTCCAGGAAATCCTGGTGCAGATTGTGAAAAGCGCGCACGTTCGGGTTTTGCGTACCCAGATAAACCCCTTTGGCGCCGGGAAACAGCTTCGTCGCGGCTACCATGGCGGCGTAAGCATCAAAATCAGGATTTGCGTGTCCGACTACGATCTGCACATCTGGCCCAAGGTGGCTAATCGACAGGAATAAGGATCGGTCCTGGCAATACCGGCTCTTCACTGATCATAACCGCAGAGAGAAATCTTTGCTCCGCCGAGACAAAAAGTTGCTCGTCAGAGGTGAAAAGTGTCGCGATTGTCTCACCAACACTCACATGGTCCCCTTTTCGTTTATGAAGCCTGATACCCGCTCCAGGATCTATCAAATCATCGGTCCTGACTCGGCCTGCCCCCAGAATCATCGCCGCTCGCCCTACACTTTCAGCATCGAAGGCAGATATATACCCTGTCTGGGTAGCCGCAACTGACCTCGCATATGCTGCCTGCGGCAACAGCTCGGGACGCCTTGCGACATCCGGATTTCCACCCTGGCACTCTATCCACTGAGCAAACTTGTCAAGCGCCCGGCCTGAAGCAAGTGCGTCTTCCAGGAGAGCTCGCGCCTCATCTTGATCGCTTGCGACCTCACCTAAGGTCATCATAATGGCCCCCAGCGACATGACAACCTCATGAAGCTCACGTGATCCTCTGCCGCTAAGCATCTCGATGGCTTCGTGAACCTCGAGTGAGTTTCCGATGGAGGTACCGAGCGGCTGATCCATATCGGTCAGCACGCACACCACCTTCTTGCCCAAAGCGCCACCGACTCGTTTTAGCTCCTGTGCCAGCGTCAAGGCTTCCTGCTCGGATTTCATAAAAGCGCCGGAGCCGACCTTCACGTCCAGTACGATGGCGTCCGCGCCACCGGCGATCTTTTTCGAGATAATGCTCGCGACGATCAAAGGCACGCTTGGCACAGTGGCGGTCACATCGCGAAGGGCGTATATGAGCTTGTCGGCAGGATCAATCTTCGGGCTTTGAGCGATCACCGCAATTCCGATATTTCGCACCTGCTCGATAAACTCACCCGGCGCAAGCTCGACCCGAAACCCTGGAATTGCCTCGAGTTTGTCGAGGGTTCCACCAGTATGACCCAAGCCGCGGCCAGACATCTTGGCGACAGGCACCCCGCTCGCAGCGACTAGCGGGGCTACTATGAGTGTCGTCGTATCGGCCACCCCGCCTGTTGAATGTTTGTCGACTTTGACTCCCTCAATCGACGTCAAATCCAAAATCTCTCCGGAGCGAACCATCGCGTCTGTAATCCAGACGGTTTCATCTGCGGAAAGGCCATTGATATAGGCCGCCATCAACCATGCAGCCATCTGGTAGTCGGGCATCTCCCCTCTGGCGAACCCGAGAATGATGCGGTCGATCTCTTCCGGGGTATGCGAGCGGCCGTCTCGTTTGACCTCGATTAGCTCTTCGAATGTCTTCATGCGGATCTCATCTCACTCAGAAACGAAGCACCCCATGTACGTTTCTCGGCGATGCCATAGAAGTCAAGAATGGTAGCTCCGATGTCGGCGAAGGTCGACCTGACACCCAGCGAGACTCCCCTATCCAGACCCTTGATATAGCCGATGAGCGGAGTATGCTCCCTTGAATGATCGGTGGAAGGAGTCGTAGGATCGCATCCGTGATCGGCGGTGATGATGAGCAGATCGCCCATATTCATGGCGTCTAACAACTCCGGCATCCGGGCATCAACGTCATGAAGTCCTCGGGCAAACCCCTCAGCATCGTTGCGATGACCCCAGATCATGTCGAAATCAACAAGATTGGCGAACACAAATCCCGAATCATCGGAGGCAACCCTGTCGACAAGCCTTGAAAACCCGTCCATGTTGTCCGTTGTATGGGGCGACTCACAGACACCCTGCCATGCAAAGATTTCACCGATCTTTCCGATGCCGTAGGTGACTACACCGTTCTCGGCCAAGGTGTCCAAGACCGTTCTCTCGAATGGAGGTATCGCAAAATCACGACGCCGGTGAGTGCGAACGTATCTCCCGTCACTATCGGGTCCAATAAAAGGCCTCGCGATCACGCGTCCGACAGCGTGCTCGCCGACACACACCTTCTCGCGAGCTATGGAACACACATCGTAAAGACGCGAAATATCGATGACCTGCTCATGTGCGGCGATCTGAAACACGGAATCGGCGCTTGTGTACACAATGGGAAAACCTGTCTTTTCGTGTTCCTCGCCGAGTTCTTGGATGATCTCCGTGCCACTTGCGGGGTAGTTGCCAAGCCAGCCAAGGCCTGTGTAGCGTGTAAACGCTTCGAGAACATCGGCGGGAAAACCTTGCGGGTATGTGGGAAATGGCCGAGGAATCACTAAGCCCATCATCTCCCAGTGTCCGGTGGTCGTGTCTTTTCCGGCACTCGCCTCTCTGTTTCGGCCCCAGGAAGCGATCGGCTCGGCTGTCGGTGGAACTCCCGGGATCGACAAAATGTTGCCTAGCCCCATCTTTTGCAGGTTCGGGGTATCGAGCCCTCCGACAGCGTTAGCAACGTTGGCAAGAGTGTTAGAACCGCTGTCGCCATACTCCGCAGCGTCCGGAAGAGCGCCAGCTCCTACGCCATCGAGAACGAGAAGTATCGCACGACCCCCTGAGTAGCCCCTCACTCAAACACCACCCGATCAACCTCATCCAGGGAGGTCACCCCGTCTACGACCTTGTTCAGGCCATCTCTTCGCAGCGGAATCATGCCGGCAGCGAGCGACAGATCCCTGAGGCGCTCGGCTGGAGCTCTATCCAAAAACGCAACGACCATTTCATCGTGCATCTCCATAACCTCAAAGATTCCAAGGCGCCCCTTGTAACCGGAGTCACCACACTTCTCGCAACCTCCTGGACCAAAGAGCACCACAGATGCGGCCTCTTCCGGCAAGAAACCCGCGGCCAGCAGCCTGGATTTCGGGACCTTTAGTGGGATCTTGCACTCTTGACACAACGCTCTTACGAGCCGTTGCGCGACTACGCCCGCGATAGCTGAGGACGTAATGTAGGGTGCCACTCCCATGTCAGTTAGCCTTGTAAGGGCTGACGGAGCATTGTTCGTGTGGATCGAGGTCAGAACCAGGTGACCCGTCAGGGCAGAGCGAATCGCTATCTCGGCGGTTTCCGGGTCGCGAACCTCGCCAACCATTACGACATCGGGGTCCGATCGCAATATCGTCCGAAGTCCTGCCGAGAACGTAAGGCCGATGCGAGCGTTCACCGCCATCTGGGTAACTCCCGCGAGTTGATATTCGACCGGATCCTCAATCGTAATGATCTTACGGGCAGGATCGTTGATCTCGTGCAATATAGCGTAGAGGGTTGTCGATTTTCCCGATCCGGTAGGCCCGGATACAAGCACTGCGCCGTACGACTTCTTGATCAGCCGATAGAGAGCTTCCTCGTGCGACTTGCACAGGCCAAGATCATCAATGGAGTGAAAGGATAGCTCAGAGTTGAGTATCCGAAGCGTTATCGCCTCGCCGTGCGGCGTAGGAAGACTTGCCACCCTGATGTCCACCGGGCGATCATCAACTCTGACGGATATTCTCCCATCTTGCGGGCGCCTTCTCTCGGCGATATCCATCTCGGACATGATCTTCAATCTGCTGATCGCGCCCGCTTTAACGCTAGCGGGCAACTCCATCACCTTTCTCAAGACCCCGTCCACGCGATAGCGGATGGTCATCGATTTCTCGCCGGGCTCAAAGTGAATATCGCTGGCCCCATCATTTACGGCCTCGCGAACCAGCTGGTTGACGAGCCGAACGATAGGAACGTCCTCGGCTATCTGAAGATCAAACTGTGTTTCGTCTACATCCTGAGCATTGTCAACTATGTCTTGAAGCGCATCGGCAGAGACGATATATCTATCGATGGCATGCCTTATCTGTGTAGGCGCTGTGACCACGGGGCGAACGTGATAGCCCGTTCGGAGCTCGACGTCATCGATCGATTCAATATCTAAGGGGTTGGCCATGGCAAGCGTCAGTTCCCCGTCACTAAGAGCAATGGGGATGATCCGGTTCCGCTTGGCCATTCGCTCCGGTATCAGCTGTGCGACCGCCCTGTCCACCGGGTAAGTGAGCAGCGAAACGTGCTCCAATCCCTTTTGGCTCGCCAGAGCGCTCGCGATCATATCTTCACTCAGCACCAATTGGCGAACGAATATCTCGCCGAGCTTGCCCCCCTCGCGCGCCTGAACTGCCAGTGCGTCTGCCAGCTGCTCAGGAGTTACCATCCCTTCAGCGATCAACAGGTCGCCAATACGCTCACGCTTGTAATCCACTGATTCCTCCAAGCGACGTAGAGTTCATATTGCCAAATGCCCTGTATATCTACAAGCGATTGCGCAAAGCACTAACTAACCACTCAACTAGCATAAATATACCTGCAGTCAGGGCGGCATTAGCATCGAATACGCCGCCGAAAGGTGTCTTGACCAGGTTGATGCCGAGTGGAATCGTGATTATCGATCCGAGTTCAACAACAGTCTGTCCGATTGGATGAGCGGATAGTGCCCCAAAAAAGCGAACGGTTGTCACCACAACCATCGCAGCTGCCAATATCACAAAAAGATTTACAACTAGAGTAAGAAGCGTGGTGAGCGGATTCGCGCGCATGGGTATCTCCAAGACCGGGGCCAGTAGCTACATAATTATGCAGGTGAACCCGCGGAGATTCCAGCGAGATAAAACGCACCGGTGCTGATCAGCGCAAACTATCAGAAAGTATCCGCGCGATCATCTTTTCAGCGACCAGGGCCGCTTCTGGCGGATGTCCAACGATAGCCTGACGCGCTTGCCAAATCCGATCTTCTCGAGAATCAGGTAACTTCAGGAGTTCATTGCAAACTTTACCGAGAAAACCAGGGCATACCGGTGCACCCGCTGAATACTCCCGTGCCGGAAGGTCATAAGGGCTTGCCATCTGAAGATACTCTATGGCTTTTTGTGCTTGCTCGCTTGAGATGATCATGCAAGGTCTATCGTCACAAACTGACTCAGACTTTATCGTATAAACGAAAAATGATCGACGAATTAGGCACGCCATCATGCGGAAAATTAAGGGAGCCCCAAGGCCGGCACCTTGAGGCTCAGGGGTAAGGGGGTTGCGCTCTCGCGCAACACACTGACATTCTAGTAGCTTGACCGGGAAAAAGCAACAAAACGTCTCGGCGCATTCCCGAACAGAGCCGCTGAAGCTGCTAGTGCCTACTCAATCGCTCGCAGCACCTCGGCGCGAGCAGCATGACGCTGCCTGCCCTCTGCTACTCGAAGTGCGACGCGTCCGGGACGGCTTCGGCAGCCTTCGCGAACAGCCGGAAGTCGATGTGGCAGTACCCGCCGGGATTCTTGTCGAGGTAGTCCTGGTGGTACTCCTCGGCCGAGGTGTAGGCGCCCAGTAGCTCGACCTCAACGACGACAGGCTCCGCGTACTGTTCCTGGAGCTTCGCGACCGAGCGCTTGATGAGCGGAAGGTCGGCGGGGTCGCTGTAGTAGATGCCGGTGCGGTACTGCGTGCCGACATCGTTGCCCTGCCGGTTGAGCGAGGTCGGGTCGATGGCCTCGAAGAAGATCTTGAGCAGGAACGGCAGAGGCGCGACGGACTGGTCATAGTCGACGCGCACGGTCTCCGCATATCCGGTCCGGCCGGTGACGACGTCACTGTACGTGGGCGAGTCGGTCGTGCCGTTGGCGTACCCGGCCTCTGTCGAGCTCACGCCACGCACTGAAGCCATGAGCTTCTCGACACCCCAGAAGCACCCTCCGGCAAGATAGATCGTGGCCATGTCGTCTCCTTCAGTGATGGCGGGCGAAGGCGGCGTTATCGTCCTCAGGCTCCCGGCACCGCG